>JAMCVO010000206.1 GCA_023475715.1 Actinomycetota bacterium | reverse complement strand
GTTCAGGTTCATCAGATATACTTTCCATTATCTTTGGTTATGAAAATACATTATATAAAATTATTGATGAACCTGAACTTGTGAAAAAAGTCTTAGCCAATATTACTGATTATTACCTGAAGCTGAGAAAAAAAATTTTTGAAATTCTGCCTTTATATTATGAGGGCAGTTTTATTTATGGAAGAAATCTCTGGCTTCCGGGAAAATCTTTTCCTCTCCAACAGGATGCCGCTGGTTCTATAATGTCTCCTGATATTTATAAACAATTCCTGCTCCCTCTGGATGAGCTGGTTATAAATGAATATCCAAATCTTTTTTATCATCTTCATAGCAGTACATATAAAGTATTGCTTGATTCTCTATTAACCCTGGATAAATTAAGAGTAATAGAAGTATGGCTGGACCTGAGCGGTCCTTCAACTGAAAAGCTTATTTATGATTTTAATCGGGTATTAAAATCCGGAAAATCTTTATATATATGGAGCGAAGCTCCGATTGAACAGGTAGAATTTTTGATAAAGAATCTGGAAAATAAAGGCAGAGGTGTTTTTATCGAGCTTAAGGTACAAAGCAGGGAGGAAGCAAAAGAAAAACTGAAATATTTAAGTAAATTTATTTGATTATTTTTGAAATGGAGGTGATGCTGGCTATGATTTTTTTTCATTAGAAAAAGTAAAATTATTAAAGGGAGGTTTAAAAATGAAAAGGGCAATTTATTTAATGTTTATAGTGGTACTGGTTGTGTCTGTCCTTCTGACATTTTCAATTTCAGGTTGTAAAAGGGAAGCAGCAAAGGAAACAGTTGCTACAGAAACGGCAGCACAGGCTACTACAGCTGCAGAAACAACTACAACTGTTGAGACTACTGCCGCTGAAACAGCAGCAGTATCGGAAATTGCTGCAAAAGCTGTTGAAGAATATTCAAAAGCTTCGGCAGCCGGCGAAAAAATAACCCTGGATATCTGGGATTGGCAGAATACTGATAATTATGCAAAAGCATTTGATGAAATTTTTGCATTATATAAGCAGAAGTTTCCTGACAGGAATATTGAGTTTAAAAGAGAAGCTCTTGCTTATGATTCTTATACACAGCAGATGAAAGCAGCAGTTACAGGCGGAGAGGCTCCTCCTATTTATGAAGCATATCCTGGTCCTGAAGTCGTAGAACTTGCATCAAGCGGAAGGCTGCTTGTACTTGACGATTTTATCAACAATGACAGTGAATGGAAAAGCTGGCTTGGCGGAGCATTTGACTATCCGGAACTGAGATCAACAGACCGAAAGATATATCTTATCCCGGTTGATGTATTTGTAGAATTGGTATTTTATTACAAAGACATGATGAAGGATGCAGGTATAGCTGAAGCTCCGAAAACCATTGAAGACCTGATTGCCATGGTGGAGCCTTTAAAAGCAAAAGGTAAAAATGTACTGGCGACAGGACTTGCTGACGACTGGCAGTTGTATGAACCCTTCTACCATATGTCTCACCAGCAGCAGCCGGAAGGGACAGATATGGTTGCACAGGCAATGAATGGAGAAATAAGCTGGCAGAATGAAATATTTGCAAATTCCATTAATACGTATAAAAAGCTGTATGATGCAGGAATATGGAGAGAAGATGAAATGTCATTGACATATAATATTGATGCCATTGGTAATTTCACTTCAAAAAAAGCATGGGGTTTCTGGGAAGCCGGTGACTGGTATGTAGGCGGTATGAATGCTGATGACCTGAAAAATGATAATATAGGTGCAATACCGTTCCCGGTTGTTAATGGTAAAGCTGTTCCTGTATATGGTGCAGGCACTGGTCTTGGTTATGTAGTAAATATTGATGCCAAATATCCTAATCTGACCATAGAATTTTTAAAGTTTGTAAACAGTCCGGATTGTGCTGCAATATTTGTAAAAAACCTTATTCATCCGGCAGCAGGATTTACCGGGGTTCCGGCTGGAGTAGACGTACCGAAGCTGTTCTCAGCAATGCTTGAAGCAGGAGTATCTGATATAAGAAAAAGCTCCCCATATTATTTCAATGGAGAGGCACAAAAGGCAATAGTCGATGGTATGCGAAGCGTACTTCTTGGGCAGGATAATACAGAAAATGCATTGAAAAAAGCTGATGAAATAACGTTTAAGAAATAATTACTCCTGGTAGTTAGTGACCGGGGCAAGAATCTTATACCTGCCCCGGTCAAAAATAATAACTGCTTAACGGAAATTGTTTAATTAAATATCCGAATAAACAGAATTATGAAAAATAATAAATTTATATCTATAGGAAATTCTTTTTACCCTTATGCTTATGTAGGTCCTGCCTTAATATTTTTTATTCTTTTTATGCTTTATCCCATAATATTTTCACTGACACTAAGTTTCTTTGACTGGAACGGTTTTAATGCAAACATTTTTGGTAAATTTGTTGAGTTTAGTAATTATATTAAAGTATTTAATGATAGTTTTTTCTGGGTTGCTTTCAGAAATACGATGATATTTGTTTTAGCCGGAATAACTATACAATTAGCTATCGCATTGATTTTGGCAATAATAATCTTTTATGCAAATTTTAAATACAGCAGCATTATACGAGCTATTATTTTTTTTCCCGGTATTCTGTCTTCAGTAATAGTAGGTCTTGTATGGAAAAAGTTTTTTATAATGGATGGTTTGATCAACCAGATATTTGGTGCCTTAAAACTGGATTTTCTGGTAATTCCCTGGCTTTCAAATCTTTATCTACCAATATGGATAGTTACTTTCGTAAACATCTGGCAATGGACAGGTTACAATCTGGTGATCTTTTATGCAGCTCTTCAATCATTTGACAATGAATTGATAGAGGCAAGCATGATCGATGGTGCGAATGCAAGGCAGACTATCACCTATATAATCACACCTGTTTTAAGACCTATCATAGGTTTATCAGTGGTTTTAAATTTTATCGGCGGATTCAGGGTCTTTGATCTAGTGTATGTACTTACAAAGGGGGGACCAAATCATGTATCAGAAGTTTTAACTACAATTATGTATTATTATGCATTTGATCCCTCCGGACCTAACAGGATGGGATATGCATCATCAATTGCAGTTATCCTTCTTATTATAGTTATTATATTTTCAATTTTTAGAATAAGATTGATGAGAAAAAGTTAAGAGATATGTTTAAGTCAAAAGGGTCAATAATAATTACAAGATTAATCATTTTTTTTGTAATAATATCTATGCTGTTCCCAATACTATGGGTACTGTCTTTATCTATCAGATTGCCTGAAGAAATAAATGATGCTTATCTTTTTATAATACCAAAACATATAAGTGTTATAAATTATATAGAGGCATTTAAATTCAGTGAAAAATGGATAGGGCTTACATTTATTGAAATGTTTAAAAATAGTATTATCGTAACTTTGGCAGCCTTATTAATTTCAATTGTAATCGCATCTCT
>JAMCVO010000324.1 GCA_023475715.1 Actinomycetota bacterium | reverse complement strand
TTTACAAAAAGTAATGGAATTACTGAAGGGTTTCATAATAAAATGGAGATGATCTCAAGGCGTGCATATGGGTTTAGAAACTTTGAAAACTACAGGTTGCGTGTTAAAGCCTTGTGTTGTTAGAGCGACTGCCCCGTTATTTGGTTGAGAGCCGAAAATTTGGCTCCCCGGGTAGGATTCGAACCTACAACATTTCGGTTAACAGCCGAACGCTCTACCATTGAGCTACCGAGGAAAGCCTATGTGCATTGTGATATTATAAATTCTTGAACCTTATATTTCAACAAAAAATACAAAAAAAATAATAATGTAAATTTAAAAGCTTTCTATAAAAGCATTTCGTGCTTTATTATAAGCGTTTACCAAATACTTGCATTTTATGTTTCAAGGAAATCTTTTAATGCCCCGCTTCTGTTGGGATGTCGAAGTTTGCTCAAGGTCTTTGATTCAATCTGTCTTATTCTTTCCCTGGTCACACCAAATTCCCTGCCTACTTCTTCAAGGGTTCTTGGATGGCCGTCCTGAAGACCGAAACGAAGCTGAATAACTTTTCTTTCACGCTCGTTAAGGGAATTAAGGACTTCGCTCAACTGCTCCTGAAGCATCGTAAATGATGCTGCATCCGAAGGAGCTTCGACTTCTGAATCTTCAATAAAATCGCCAAGATGACTGTCTTCTTCTTCACCTATTGGGGTTTCGAGTGAAACAGGTTCCTGGGAAATCTTCATGATCTCTCTTACTTTCTCAGGTGTAATTTCCATATATTTTGCAATCTCATCCGGAGTAGGTTCTCTGCCGAGCTTCTGCAGCAACTGCCTCTGAACCCTTATGAGCTTGTTAATAGTCTCTACCATGTGAACCGGAATCCTGATTGTTCTTGCCTGGTCCGCAATGGCACGGGTAATTGCCTGTCTTATCCACCATGTTGCATAAGTTGAAAATTTGTATCCCTTTTTATAATCAAATTTTTCAACGGCCCTTATTAAACCAAGATTGCCTTCTTGTATAAGGTCCAGAAATAACATTCCCCTGCCAACATATTTCTTGGCTATGCTTACTACAAGCCTTAAGTTTGCCTCAACCAGCCGGCTTTTGGCAGTCATGTCACCTTTTTCAATTCTTTTAGCCAGCTGAACTTCTTCAGCGGCAGTCAGAAGTCTTACTTTGCCGATTTCCTTCAAATACATCCTTACGGGATCATTAGTCGGAGACTTTACGCTAAAATCGAGCTTTTTGTTCTTAAGTATCTCTTCATCTTTTTTCCTCTGGATTATATTGTCAATATCTTCATCTTCTTCGCTGACAATTTCGATACCCAGATTTTGTATAACATCATAAATATTCTCAATCTGTTCTTTGCTCAAATCTATGTCCGATAATGTTTCAGTAATTTCTTCGGTTGTAAGTATGCCTTCTTCTTTGCCCTTATTAATAAGATCTTTAACCTCTTCAAGTCTAAATTCGGACATTCTTTTCATATTATAATCACCTCAAATTTATTAAATACATAAAATAAAAATAAAACATAAAAAAAATTGCAGCATAAAACTGCTTAAACAAAATAATCGGAAAGAGTATTTTACATCAATTCGATAAAATATCAATCTAATTTATTCAGCTATGTTTTTGCTATTTTCTAATTATTCAGGATATAATTTCTTTTTTCCTGCTCCAGCTCATTTAACTTATAGCTTAATTCTCTTATCTTGTTTTCCAGTCTTACCCCTTTGTCTTTAATTTCCTGGCCCCTCAAATCTTGTTTATTAAACTCTTTATTGTAATTTTCAAGTTTTGAGAGCTGTTTTTTAATTTCTTCTATCTGATCCGAGATATAAATCTTTTTCAAATTATTGAAGACTTCAAGACTGGCAAGATCATTATCCGTATAATTTATAGAACTGAATAAAATAAGATTATAAAGTTTTTTCTCATCCTCTTTCTCAAGTTTATTTGACGAAATTTCTATAGGAAAGTTTAACTTTTGCTCTTTTTTATTTTTAACTTTAATTTCTGCTCTTACTGCTTCATAAATCTTCCTGGTATCATCGAATTTGAAATATTCGGAACCTATGTCAAGCAGATTTTCAAATTTACTGCCGATTCCATTAATAATAATTTTTAATGCTTCAATCTCTATATTTTTAAATGGCGAAACTGATTCGGTTTCTTTGTAGTCATCGTTTATTCCATTGCTTGCTGAATAAGTTTTGTCCTTTTTGACATGAGATTTTTTTAGCATCTGCTCAACCAGGAGATTTTCCTTAAGATTAAGCTTTAAGGCTATTTTTTTTATGCATTCTTCCTGGACTATTTTAGATGAAAGGGTTGAAGTAAATTTCAGCAGCTCGTCTGCTGCAGCAAGTTTTTCGTTTAAATTGGAAATATTATATTTTTTTAAAATCATATCAATTGTGAAGTCTATAATGGTGACCGCTTTTTTAAGTTTATCCTGGAATTTATCTTTACCATTTTTAATAACATAGTCTGCAGGGTCATACCCAGATTCAAGAAGCGCAACTTTTATATTTATATTGCTGTCATGGAAAAGATCAAGCTTTTCATTATACTCCCGGAGCCTTTCAATACCTTTAAGTGAAGCATTTACTCCGGCAGTATCGCTATCAAAAACAAGCACAATATTTTTAGTAAACCTCCCCAGTAGTTCAATTTGTTCAGTCGTTAAAGCTGTACCAAGGCTTGCAACTGTATTTTTTACTCCTGACTGGTGGAGAGCCATCACATCAGTATAACCTTCGACTATTAAAGCCTGATCACTGTCAACAATGCTGTTTTTGGCTTCAAATAATCCGTAGATATTTTTGCCCTTTGAATAAAGCTTTGTTTCGGGTGTATTTATATACTTTGCCTGCCTGACAGACAGATTGCTGGTCTTTTGTTTATCAGCTTGCAGATTGGATGTTTGTTCGCTGCCTGCCACCTGTCGCTCGGGAATTATTCTTCCTCCAAAACCTATAGTTTTTCCAACAAGGTCCTTAATTGGAAACATGATTCTTCCCCTGAACCTGTCATAAATATCGCCGGCAGTTTTACCCGTGCTTTCAATTGCAAGTCCGCAATCAACTATTTCCTTTGAAGTAAATCCTCTTTTTTTTGCAAAATCAGTAAAATTTTCCCAACTATTTATGCTAAATCCAACTTCAAAAAGCTGCAGTGTTTCTTTTTTAAAACCTCTTTTTATAAGATAACTCCGGGCAGGTGCCGCCTTTTTGCTCTTAAAAAAGACAAAATTATAATACTTCCTTGCAAGCTCATTCAATTCTACCAGCCTGCTTCTTTTTTCTGATGCTTCAGGTGAGCCTGCATGGACAAATTGCAGATTGTAATTTACCTTTTTTGCCAAAAATTCTGCAGCTTCGACAAAATCAATATTCTCCACTTTCTTTATAAAGCTGATTACATCGCCGCCTTCACCACAGCCAAAGCAATG
>JAMCVO010000204.1 GCA_023475715.1 Actinomycetota bacterium | reverse complement strand
GAAAATAAAATTGATGTTTATTATATTGTCATTATAATATATATTTAAATGTAAATTTAAATATATATAAAAATTAATTTCATATATCATTTTATAATTTTAAGAGTGATTGACAAATGGAAAAGATAATTGGAATAACAGAAACAAGGACAAAAATAAAAAAAATAATTGATAGTATTTCTGATAAAGATGAGGCTTTTATCATTACAAGAGACAGCAAACCTGAAGCAGTTATAATATCCTATAATAATTACCTTAAGACAAAAGAATTAATGGAAGAGAGCTGGAAATATAGATTTGAAAAAGCTCTTAGTGAATCTCATGAAATATTTAAAAAGTGGCTCATTGAAAAGGGATATGACTTTAATAAATTATCTGAAGAAGATATAGAGAGGATTATTGAGGGTGAGTAGCAGATTTACAGTTGTTCTTGATACAAATGTTTTGCTTTCAGCCATTGTTTTTGAAGGCATACCTGAAAAAATTTTAAAATCATGTATCGTTGAAAATAAATTTGATACTGTGATTTCACCTGAAATACTGGCCGGGTTGGTAAAAAAACTTAAATTTAAATTTGGTTTTTCTGATAAAATAATAAAGGAATGGGAGCTAATATTTAAAAATACCTTAAAGAATATGCTGCCTGTTTACAATACAAAAATTTGCCGTGATGCTGATGACAATAAAATTATAGACCTTGCTGTATTTTCGAGAGCAAAATATATAATAACCGGAGATAAAGATTTGCTTACCCTCGGAAAATACAACGATATAAAAATCATAACTCCTGCTGATTTTTATAATTTACAATCAAAATGATACAATTATTATGAACTTGCATACACTATTATTGAGGAGAATGATAAAACCATTGTTGTCATCTTTGCAGGTACTCGCGAGAATTTTTACCGTGAACTTAAACGATATGTAAAAAGCTAACTAATCCAGATATTTTTCATTTCTGATTGCAGGAAGATTCAGATCGACATTTCCGTATTCCTTTATTTCCTTCCCGTCTATTAAAAATGAAACTGCTTCAATTTCCGGAATTTCCGTAAGAGTATCGACAATCGTATAAATTATGTATTCGTCAAGAATGCTGCTGTCCAGGCTTTCCGAAAGAAATTCCTGGGACAAATTTATTTTTGCGATTTTATTTAGAACCTCTACTCCCAGCAGTTTTGTGCCTGCAGGTATAACAGTAAAGTTAAAACTTTCATAGGAACCTTTTAATAATTCGTTTACTGCACTAACAGCAGCATTCTGAGGACTACCTGCAACTATTGTCCTTTGCTCGCAGCCGAATTTTCCTTCGTTTCCAATCATCACAAAATAAAAATTAATATCTAGCTTCTTAGGATAATTATCGGTCTCGGACTGTCTTCCTACAATATTTTTAAAAAACGCAATTATGCTCTGCAGTATTGAGCTGCCGGAATTGTCTGAAATACCCTGGTTTTGATCTGAATTGCTGCCTGAAGACTCTTTTTCCTGTGATGAAGCTTTGGAAGACTGGGTACTTGTTCCGGTATCGTCATTTGTCGCACTCTGATTTTTTTCATCTGTGTTTGAAGTTTCACTTGAATAGCTGTCTGCCTTTAAAGTACTTCCGGTATCGCCGGATGTTTTCTCTCTGCTGAACAAATGATTGTCAATGGCATAAAAAGTAAAAAATCCTGCCAGAAACACAATTATTATAAGGATTGTCAATCGTAGGGCAGGGGAACTCTTTCTTCTTTTTTTATCGCGGGATTTTACTTTGTATTCGGAACCTACAATCCTGCCCTCAGGTTCATTTTTTTTAGAACCATATTCCTTGTCTTTGGGTTTATATTTATTATAACCGGAATTTCCTCCCGGTTCACTGCTGCTATAAGATTCCGCATCAGATTTTTTTTTGTTCTTGCCGGAACCGTAATATTTATCCCAGTAATCAACATTTTTTTTATTTTTATCCACAAAGTACCTTATTTCAATGTCTTTTAAAAATAATTTTTACCTTTTGCAAGAATATGGTTTGCAACTCAAACAGCTAAATCAATTATAACTATTAAAAAGTCATAATTAAATAAACATTGCTGTTATTGCAGAAAGAGAGCAGAAATTGTCAAAGGGACGTATAATTTGACATATGTCAAGGGGACGTATAATTTGACAATTTACGATTAAAAGATTTTATTTGCCTTTGATAGTGCTATCAGTATTGTCAAATTATACGTCCCCTTGACATAATATTAAAACTAATTAACTATTGAAAAAATTTATGTTTTATGCGTATAATGTGTCTTAATAAGATACAAATAATACATAAAACATAAATTATATGGAAAAAAGAAAACGTTCACTTGGTAAAATTGAATCACAACTTCTAAGCGTATTATCTTCCAAAAATAAAACTATATTTACCATTGAAGATGCCCAAAACGTAACAGGCACATCTTCTGTTGCAACAAGATTGGTTTTAAGTGATCTTGTAAAAAAAAATGGCTAATTCGGCTTACTTCCGGAAAATTTCTTATTGTTCCTTTCTCTGCAGGTCAAGATGGAGAACATTCTGAAAACTGGTATCTGATTGCCAAAAATCTCATTGAACCTTTTCCTTATTACATTTCATATTATAGTGCCTTAGAAATTAATGAAACAACTATTCAACCTTTATTTAATATTTATATCAGCACTCCAATAAGAAGACAATCAAAAAAAATTTTAGGTGCTACTTATCAATTCATATATATTCAGGAAAAGGATATTTGGGGAATCGAAGATGTCTGGGTTACGCAATCACAAAAAGTAAAAGTCAGCGATATTGAAAGAACAATTATAGACTGTCTAAATCGCCCGGAGCTTTGTGGTGGTATAAGTGAAATTGCTAAAGGTATATGGATTAAAAGAAACAGTATAGACTATCAAAAAATAATTAAATACCTAAAACAGTTTAATCGAAAAAGTGTTGCTAAGCGTTTGGGGCTAATCTTTGAAACTTATGGTATCGGGGAGGATAAGACACTTTCTGAAATAAAAAAATTAATATCACCCAGCTATGCTCTTCTTGATCCGACACTTGAAAATTCCGGAAGATTTTTAGATTCCTGGAAATTAAGACTAAACATTAAATCAGAGGAGTTAATAGACATAACAAAAACTTAAAAAATAATTATCAAATGATTCCAAGAGAAGAAGTATCACGGCTTTCCCACAGACTGCAAATGAATGAATTGGTTCTTGAAAAAGACTATATTGTTACCTGGATTCTTTTAGGTATTGCAGATTCTAACCTTTATTCACAACTTGCATTTAAAGGTGGGACAGCGTTAAAGAAAATATATTTTCCTGATTATCGTTTTTCAGAAGATTTAGACTTCACGATTTTAAATGAAATAAGCATAAATGATTTAATTTCAGATACTAAACTTATACTTAATAATCTCACTAAAAGTCAAGGTCTTGTTCAAA
>JAMCVO010000056.1 GCA_023475715.1 Actinomycetota bacterium | reverse complement strand
GCAACAAGTGTTTATAAAAAAAGTATTTAGTGTTTTGACAAACCATGAGTTCCTAAAAGAAAATCCAAGCTTTTCTACTCAATTGGTAATAAGCTCTCATTCAAGTCACATTGCAAGGAAGTCGGTACCATAGACTCACTTGAAATAGTTAAATTATCTTTACCATAGCAATAAAGTCTTGTTACAAGGTTTTGTGAGTTTCTGGTTCTTTTTATATATTCGGCATTTTTATCATACCTTACCTGCAGCTTAGTCTGAGTTCCTATTTCATCTTTTAAATCAACAGTTCTTAGTTTTGAATTAAAATTGACTTCACCGAGAAAGGTATTAACAATTAACATTATTGCAGCGAGTACAGTTATTCTTTTTTTACTTTCAACTGTTGAAGTACCAGTAAGTCCACTCACAGTTCCAACAGTCCAGTCAGTATTTGCAAGAGCCAAAGCTAACATTTCGGCAGCGGTTTTAGTAGCCCAGATAAACGGACCAATACCAAAATCATTAAGCTCAGTCATATTATGCTCTAATCTTATTTGCTGAGTTAATTTATTTTTATCAATAATATCGTTTGGGATTCTGACAATATAAAGTTCATTATCAAATTCAATATAACATTCCGGGGTAATATAATCATTTTGCTCTAATTCCATATCTGCGTACCATAAGCTATTTATGGTCTTAGTTAAGGTTAAGTTGATTGGTGCTGTTATATTAATTATAGCTGGTAGAGTCATTCTTTTACCTCTTTGAAAGTTATTTCTCTTATTACCTCTCTTGTTATTTCATTATTATATGCATAAGCAGTATCAATAAGTTTATTCTCAATCTGTTCTTTATCCCATTTTTTAGATATATGAATTGTTATCGTTATATTTCTATAATCAGGTATAGGATACCTTGTAAAAAATATGTCTGCCTTTATTTTTATTAACTTTTCTATCATTTTAAATCCCTAATCAAAATTATTATTCTTTTTAAATTTCTTGGATACGGATATGCAACTTTAAATACATCTACTCCAACACCATAATCTTTAAAGAGCATCTGACCTCCAAGCAGGAAATCATCTATTCCAGAACAGGACTCAGCAAATGTTGTTACTTTATTAGCAAGTGAAGCATCACTTGCAAGACCAGAATCAAGTATAACAATAACTTTATCTGTCTTTAAAATTTCTATTCCTGCACCGCTATCTATGTATAATACATTGCGCAGTTTAATAAAAATATCTGTACCAGAACCACTATCAGAAAAAATTTTTGTCATAAATTTGTTATAAACATCTACCCCTGCTCCAGAATCTGTATATTTCATAATTGCCCCAATAGTTTTAAATAAGTCTGTACCTAACCCTGATTCTGAAAATTTATAAATTCCATCAGCATTTTTATAACTATCACTACCAACACCAGAGTCTGCAAATTCTTTAATTTGGACACCAGAATCCCATGCTAAATCACTACTTACCATTAATTTTAAGGCCCAGCCATTAGTATCAAGATATGCAAGCATAAAACCCTCTGCAGGTCTATTTGGTCTTGCACTGCCATAAAGAGGATGATAAGCCCATATTAAATGAGGATAATATTTAATGTAATTTCCTGAGGTTTCAAAAGTTATAGCACTCCAATTAACTCCACCGTTAGTTGAAACTAACCATCCTATTTGTTCGTAAGAAGTCTGCCCAAGCAAATATCCACTATAAGCAACATAAATGTGGTCGTTTTTATCAAGCAAAATATTAGGATATCTTGACCTGTAAATTCCATTTGCAATTTTAACTGCTGTCTGCCAGACTCCTGAAACTGTATAATTAAACCAAACATCACTTACTGTTCTTGATTCAACCCAGACTGCATAAACTTCATTATTACTACCTGCAGCAATTGAAACGCTGTACATACTATTATAAGAGTTATTCGATAATTGAGTTTTAGCACTCCAACTTGCTCCATCATCAGTTGAATTAACATAATTCACTTTTAAATATGAAACCCCAAATAATACATGAAGGTATCCATTAGGAGAAATACAAAAAGCAGGTTCATTAGGGAGGTCTAAAGTTGAGCCTGAATAAGCATTAACAAAATTACTCCAAGTGGAATTACCATCAGCAGTTTGAGAATGCTTTATTGTTCCAACACCATAAGCTCTAAAACAAATCGCATGGACGTGATCATCAGAAGCTACAGCCAAACAAACATTATACATAGAAGAAGTTACATCACCAATCTGAACAATTGACCCCCATGTTCCTGCTGAATAATCATATTTTATACACTGTATTTTTGAAGTATTATAGGACCAAGCAACGTAAACATCATCATTTGAATCTATTGCAATTGAAGGACTATCTTTACTATATGTCTGGTCAGTAGAGAGCAAAGTTTCAGTCCAATTAGCTCCCCCATCTGTAGAAACAGAAACATATACTTGGTTCTTAACTCCATCTGTTCGCCAGTAAACTACATAAATATCGCCATGACTATTTCTGGCAATTTTCCTTGCACCAGAGTATTGAAAATTAGAAGCTCCTGCAAGACCTGCCTTAATTGTTGTAATTGTAGAAGCCAATTATGCCTCCTATTAGGAAAGTGTTATTTGCAGTTTTGCACTCCAGACTTCTCCTGCAGTCTTAGTCCCTTTATCTGCTACTACTCGGTTCAGGAGAGTTGTTGCTGCACCTGCTTGACGGACAGCACATTCCAGCCAATTCCACTCTGCAACACCATCACCAAACTGACCTTGAAAAGTTACTATAGCCCCTGCAACTGACGGAAATCCACCTTCCATTGCAACATAGATTTGTGAGCCTCCCAGTAAGGCATCTTGTGTATGAACTGCTGCAGTAGAACTGTCTCCAACTCCGATTTGAGGAGCAGAATAATGGCTTGCACTTGCTCCAATTATAAGATTCCAAGCAAGTGTAATTCCCGCATCAAGTAAGCAATTAATGCCTTTTTCACAAATATTCTCAAGAATATCGTATGGTCTTTTTTCAAGAACCTTATCTGCATCTCTGTACTTTATAACTGTATATTTCTCTGTAAAGTATCCATGTTCTAAAACTGCAAGACCACTTTTCCTATTTTTCATAAAAAATTCCATAGCTTTAATCCTCCTTCATTTAAAGATATGTTTTTCTAAAAAATACATTAACATCAACTTTAATAGTTGCGTCATCAGTTCCTATTTGCATTTCATTAGCACCACTTCTTAAAATAATAAATTCTGCCTTTTTTGTACCGCCATCTCCAAATCCGGCAGGCGAATAAATATCATTTAATGTTATCGACATTGTTTTTGTATCTAAAACTAAAACATCGTTACTCACAAAAGCTTTAGATATATCAAACCTGCAATCATTAATATTATTATTCTGTAAATAAATATGTGTTTGTGATTGTTTAAAAGTTATAGCAATTATAGGAAATGCAAATAGGAACTGATGACGC
>JAMCVO010000316.1 GCA_023475715.1 Actinomycetota bacterium | reverse complement strand
CTTTCCGCAGCATACCCTCAAGCTGCTGCTTTTGCTGACTGTTAAGGGTAATGACCTGTATTTGGGCAGTCATACCTTCAGTATCTTACATTGGAATTAAGATATCAAGGTACTAGGATATCTTAAAAGCTGTCTTGTTGTTTCATCGTTATAACGGTCACAACCATTTGAATCAAAACCACCATTGGTATATTTTGGAGCAGAACTATCCATTCTTAAACCATATTCGGTCAAAACTACAAAAGCTATATCTTGAAATTTACCTCTTTCAACTCTGCCAATGTCTTCACCTTTTGCATTAGCAACATCAGATAATTCTTCATCAGCATCCATATAAAAAACTCTGACCTCTTTTGTTGCATCTCTTCGTGATTCAGCCAATCCGCTAGTTTGTTCTGTTATTGCTGCAGCGGTAGAAATATTTTGAATAACAGCTAATCTGACTGCTTCATCTGATAAAACTGGAAGTGCAGCTTCCGGCTGATGTTTCCTAAAGTGTTCAGCACTTATCATATAAACTGAATATATCAAAGGGAATAATAAATTGCAAAGATTAATTGTGATCAGGTTTGCTAATGATAAAACACATATTATTTGATAATATCAGGATACTATGGCTTTAACTGAATCACAAAAAAGAAAAATTGAGGAGGAAGAAAAGTATAGAGCTCAGGTCAAAAGCAAATATAGTCCTGTTTTAGATTCCAAAACTAACAAAAATAGAATAGCTGCTGCTTTACTGGCTATATTCCTTGGCTCCTTCGGCATCCATAAATTTTATTTAGGCAGGCCATTACAAGGCATTATCTATTTAGTCTTTTGTTGGACATTTCTTCCAGGGCTAATTGGTTTTATTGAAGGGATTATTTATCTTATGATGTCCGATAAATCCTTTGAAAATAAATACGCTTAAATTCTAGAACTAGCCTTTTGTTTCGTCATTATTAACAGGAATAGGCGTAACAAATGGATTGAAAACGTTAGGAAAATCAAAATTTTCTTTAGGACATTTAGTCTGAGGTACTTTAATGAAATAATGTACCCAGTCCGACTTTCCCTTTTCTCTTTCCCAAACTGCATTATATTTATCCTCGGCTTCTTTGCTTTTAACCGTTTCTTCGAGAACTTTGTTACCTAACTCCGCTTGTTTATTTTTATCTGTTTCTTTAAATCCCTGATTAAGATAGACCGAAGAATTATAATCCGCCTCATACATTTGATACTGGAAATTGGCCGCCTCTTTTATATATGAGGGCATAAGCAAATTAAATGCTTTACTATTTAAATATCTCTTCTGATTTGCAAGCCACCCCTGTTCTTCCTTTATAAAAGCATTACTTGCTTGGAAATATTTATTAACTGAATCCTCAACTTGAGTAGCGCTTGCTGATGCTAGTATTAAATTCCACTGTTCCTGATATTTATTTTTCCTATCAATGATCAGAGGGTTAACTTTTATACAATGTTCGTCAGCCAAATATGAGCCCTGGTTTACAATTTTTTGATACTGATAAATATAACCTGTAAAACTTAATAGAAAAAGGAGGAAAATAATCAAGGGGATCTTAATTTTTTGAAGAATCATTTCTTAATTAACACTTCTCTGGGGTTTGCACCCGCGCCTGGACCGACAACACCAGCTCGTTCAAGTTCATCTAAAATTCTCGCTGCTCTTGCATAACCTATCTGCAATCTTCTTTGGAGTAGAGAAGTACTAGCTCTTTCGTACTTAGATACCACTTCTTTTGCTTCTTCCAGCAAATCATCTTCGGTTCCATCAGTATTTTGGTTAATATATTCTTCAGAGTTAGGAATACAAAGCAAAAAGTCCTCAACTCTCCTTAATCGGATTTTAAGGTTGGTAATTTGTGTTTTTAAATCCTCAATTTCCTGTTTAGAATCATCCATAATAATTAACTATAATCTACATTATGCCAAACTTTACCCGAAGTCAAGGATTAGGTGCCGCATGAAAAAGATTGGCCAGTATCCATACCGATATCAGCACTATAATTACCCATGTAATATTTATTTTTAGATTTTCTTTTACCCACCTATAATTTCTAAAAACCCAAGTTCCCCACATAACGAGATAGTATCCGAATCCGTAAAAACCGTTTTCCAGTCTTTCTTTCCAGGGCAGGCTACTATCAAAAAACTTGCCAATTTCTTCTTTGGCTCTTTCTTTTATAATCAGCTTGATAATTTCCTGCTTTTCTTCTTTGGTAAATTTACGATTCACTTTTTTAAAATTGATTTAAGATTATGCCAAATTAAGACTGAGGTCAAGGTGTGGATCTTTCTAAGTAATGCATCTTGACAAGGTCTTAAAAAGGTATGTTATAAGTTGGTTACTTCTATAACAGAAGTACAGGAAGCCCCTGTTGAAAACTTTCCCGCGCAGTGCTACAGACCCGCTGCAAAATCAGCGAGAAAGGGGTAAATTATGAAAAACATAAGGCGCCGAGCTACCGTTAGGGTAAATCGAAAACGGATTGATAGAGATACCATAGGTATCAAAGTCGCTCCAGTCAAAGCGGTGTACAAAAAAAATAAATAACCGCAGACGGCAGCAGGGGTTTCCTTTTCCATTTTTATTGCAAAAGTTAGACTTAATTAAATTATTTCTATTACCTCAAAGAAGGTTTTAATTATTCCTCTAAGATCACCAACAGAAAAATTTTGTCGTTTTATTATTGAATTAGAATCATCATGATTCCAAAAGTGAGCAAGATTGTTATTAATTTTTTTAGATTTCTCATCATCAAAAACTCCATCAGTTTTTAGTTTTAAGATAAACGCCGAAATACTTCCACCACCTTGAATCTCTTGTTTAATGTGGAAATAATATTTCTTTTTTAAAAGTTGTTCTAGTATATCTCGTATAGGTCTTAAGCTATCCCATGTAATTTCATCATCACTAGCATTTTCCAAGGCCTTTAAATCTTCTAACTGCTTATAATAATCATCAAGGTATTCCTCATTTGGTTTCATTGTTTCTATAAAAGAGGATTTATTTTGGGGATCATATATTATTTTGAAACATTTTCGAGCTGAAATGCATTCATTTAACATTGAGAAAAAGATACGTTCATGGGTCAGTATGATTACTTGTCTAGGTTGATTCTCGTCAATGAGTTTTTTCAGAATTTGGACAGTTCTTAACTTTCGCTCTGCATCTAAGCTTGACATAGGATCATCAAATATGATCACTTTGTTTTGGATAGTCTCTTGCACCTTCAAACCTGCAATAAAAAAAGAAAAAGCTAAAAGACGCTTGTCACTTTCGCTTAGAGAATTACCGAAATGTGAGATATTATCATTTACTGACGACAAGTCGATTGTATGGGATCCGTAAAAATTAATATTGAATAAGCGAGTTGTATTCCGTAGTCTGGTTTTTGGTTTAGTGTCTACCAGCTTAAAATCTGCCTGAAGAAATTGTAGCACGTCATTT
>JAMCVO010000292.1 GCA_023475715.1 Actinomycetota bacterium | reverse complement strand
ACTTTATGGGAAACTGCTCATCTTTTTAAAAGCTTCACCAAGATGATACAGAGGGTTTTCCCATAAAGTCGGCCATAATAAAACAGTGAAGAATAATAAAGCAAGGCCATAAACAAATAAGTTTCTTAAAATTCTGCCTCTGTCGGGACAATTTTTTCTCCCGGCAATCATATCGGGGATATAAAAAATTACTGCTGTAAAAGGGACCATTATGCCAAGTATTCTTATATCAATAAGGATCGAACACGCTGCAGCATTAAGGATGGCGCTTTTTAAATCTTTTCTTTCTATGAAAAGCATTGTTGTATAAATGCTTATTATAAAAAATGAAAGAAAAGGAATATCTTTCGGATTATAAAAAGAATGAGCAAAAATTCTCGGAGTGAGTATTAAGAATACTGCTCCGGTCAAGCCGTATTTCCAGCTCCGGAATCTTTTCCTGCAGATCTGGTAGAAAAAAAAGACACCGGTAAAAAAAAGCACGAAAGTCAGAAAATGCCGCATCAGAAAAATTTCCCTGATATTTTCATAGTCGGTAATGCCAAGTATTTTCTCAAATGAATAACAGAATATTTCAAAAGTTGCGCCGTAGTATTTTCCTTCAAAATCAATTGCTTCGGCATTACCTTTAAGGAAGTAATTTTTAGCAGAAATACCCTTATTTCTGCAGATCATCTCATCCCATGACATACCGTAATCACTGAAAATAAATATGCCTGTCAGGAAGTACACAACAAAAAAACAGATTACAATGATTTTCTTTCTTTTATCCAGAAAATTCTTAAATTTCATTACGGCATCCATCCGGAAAGAAGAAAAATGATATTTTTAAGGAAGTTTTAAATGTCACTTCTGTCGACTTCAAAAATTTCCAGGTTCCTTATTTGAGTCTCTCCAATTGAATAAGTGTACATCCTGAAGAAAGTTTCCGTATTATCAGGGATCTGTCCGGAATTTAATACATACCTGATTTGAAGAAATTCATTATGAACTTCAACCGGTTCCAGCACAAACTCCTGGTCAGAATTATCATATCCTTCACCAAAGAAATCAAAATACAGGGCATTATTTAAGTCGTCTGTCTTTTTTATTTCAAAGCTGATGAGATAATCTTTGCCGCTCTCAATGATTAGAGGAATTTTAAAAGTCTTTAAAAGATCCGCTCTTCCTTCCTCAATTATTATTTCTTTTTTATCATCCGATAATCCTGTATTTTCAAATTCTGCTTCTGCAAATGAATTGTAATCAAGGACCGGTTCTTTTTCCGGAATCAGGCTGTCAGCAATATATACGGAAACGCTGTCGTAATCTTTTAAAACCCTTAAGTCATTGATCCCGAATTTTTCCAGTTTTTCAGAACCGAAATAGTTTTTCAGGATGTTACCGGTCTCCTGTCCTGTGTTCTTATCCAGTATTATATAAAGCTTGTTTGTCGGAAAAAAATATGAACGGAGGTAATCCTGAGGGATTTTATATTTCAAGAGATAATAATCCAGAATAATATCAGCGGGATTTACTGCCACGATCTTATCGCCATCTGTAAGAACAGTTTTTAGGTCCTGCGTTATGGTTTCCATGTCTTTAATTGTTTCTTTTTTATTGAATTTTTCTATTGGCTGCAATATAAATAAAGGCACCGTAATAGCTGCAACTATTAAAACAGATACAACCGGCGCAAGATAGTGTTTTGCCGTCTTTGCTTTTTTAAAGATCAGAGACAGTAAAAATGAAATTCCAGCGGCACAAAATGTGATGAGAACCGGTAAAAGAAAAAGCCAGACTTCGCCATATCCCACTGCTCTTTTAAGAAGAAGCAACGGAATAAAAGTAATCAGTGCTGCCAATACTACCGGTGTCTTATCTTTTGTAATCCTGTAGCCAAAGATTATTGCAACAAGGATAAAGACTGAAAACAATACCTGAAAAATTGGATGAATTCCAACATTCCAGATATTCCATCCTGATTTCAGGCTGCTGATAAAAATTCCGGCTGTCTCGTGGTAAGAATCATATTTTATAAAGTTCATGTTTACAATATTCTGCAGGCCCCTTGTTATAAACAGAGGTATGAAAAATGCAAAAGTCAGGACTGCTGCTACGCACAGGTATATAAGAACTTCTTTAAATAAATTCTTCCTTAAAAGTGCAGTGTCTTTAAAAATAATCACAAGAATGAGCCAGATTATTGTCATCATAAAAGGAAAAATAAATATCGGTCCTGTTATAAAACCCAGAGCAGAGATTATTGCAAATATAAGCCATACGATCGGATCATAGTGATCCTTTAAATATTTTGCCAGGCAGAGTAGCGCAAGGGAAAATAAAACAATTGTCATAAAACCGCCTGACAGAACGGAAAAATTGATAAGTGCGGGAGAAGCTGCAGCTATTGCTGCAGCTATAATGCCGGTATTTTTATTATAAAAGATTCTGCCGAAGATATAGATTACCGGTATCAGCAATATCCCGGAAAGTAAAGCAGGTATCCTTAATGCCCATTCCTTCTGTCCGAATACAATATACGATATAGTTGTCATAAAAGTATTCAGGACATGGTTGCTCGTAGATGTATAATCTATCAGTCCCGAAAAGAAAGGCCTTGCTTTATAATTTAAAAATGTAAAAGCTTCGCTGTATCTTATATTGATATTGATAAATATCAATCTTAATATAATTCCCGAAATAAAGATTCCCAGCAGTATATAGAAATGAAGCTTATTTTCATTTTTTATCCACCATGCCAGCTTCTTAAAAATATTTTCAAAAAATATCCCTATTCTTTTAATTTCAAAGCCGAATATCCCTCCGAACAGCAGGACCATTATTCCCACAAACCTTAGCCGCAATTGAAGGCCTATCCTGAAATAATCTTCCGACCAGTCTTTAAAGACTGTCCCGGTAAATTGTTTGACCATCCCAAACGGAAGATATGAAAATATAACGAATGCCAGTCCCAGCAGCAAAATGATTGCCAGCAGTATTATCAGAATAATTTTTGCAGTCTTGGTTTTCATAGTAATCTTATCCTTTTGTCAAAAAATTTTTAATTTAAAAATTAAAGTAAACTGACAATTACAATAAATAATGATGTGACCCATTATAATGGAATAAAACAACTTTACACATGTTTTAAGATCAATTATTGTTTAATTTGAAAATAGTCATTACCGTATTGCCATTAATAATAATTGAATAAAATTTATCATTATACGGAAATTCCTTTGCACATCTGAAATTTGCAAGCAGGTAGTCAGCTTCCTGAATATTTTCAACAAAAACCAGCCTGTCTCTTTCTTTTTTGTCCAGAATATAACCTACTTTTTCACCTTCATTACAATTCATCGCAATCTTTATTTTATCTCCCGGGTCATTTTCCAGTATATATTCGATACCCTCTTTATAGCTTAATCCCCAGTAATCAAGATCGAAAAGTCTTTCATAGTTTTTCCGACAAACAAGCT
>JAMCVO010000785.1 GCA_023475715.1 Actinomycetota bacterium | reverse complement strand
GATTTTCCGCAAATATCTTTTTTGCATCTTCTTTTACAAGTTCCTGCCTTTCGAATTTCAAATTCTGCCTGATTATCTTTTCCATTTCTTTTTCTATGTATTTTAAATCACAGTACCTCTCATATAATGGCATCCGCAATCAAGCATATCTATCCTGAAGCTAAATTTGCAATTGGTCCGTCAATTAAAAACGGTTTTTATTATGACATTGATCTGGAAAAAACGATTGTTCCTGAAGACTTAAAAAACATAGAAAAAGAAATGGAAAAGATAATCAGGCAGAATTTGAAATTCGAAAGGCAGGAACTTGTAAAAGAAGATGCAAAAAAGATATTTGCGGAAAATCCTTATAAAATGGAACTTATAGATAGTATTGATGATCCTACCGTAAGCATTTATACAACCGGAGATTTTGTTGACCTTTGTTCGGGTCCCCATATCGAATCCACCGGAAAGGTTGAGGCTTTCAAACTTTTGAGCATTGCCGGAGCATACTGGAGGGGCGATGAAGAGAACAAGATGCTTACGAGAATCTATGGAACATCATTTTACAGTAAGAAAGATCTTAAAGATTATCTTGAAAAAATAGAAAGAGCAAAAAGAAGCGATCACAGGATTATTGGAAAAAATCTGGATTTGTTTAGCTTTCATGATGAAGCTCCAGGCTTTCCATTCTTTCATCCAAAGGGAATGATGCTTCAAAATGAAATACTTTCTTTCTGGAGAAAAGAACACCGGGCTGAAGGATATGAAGAAATTAAAACACCTGTTATTTTAAGCAACCAGTTATGGAAAACTTCGGGCCATTGGGATCATTACAAAGATAATATGTATTTTGTCCAGATTGATGAATGCGAATATGCCGTAAAACCCATGAACTGTCCGGGAGCAATTCTGGTCTATAAGTCTGATCAGCATTCCTATAGGGAGTTTCCAATAAGATATGCTGAAATGGGTTTGGTCCACAGACATGAAAAATCAGGCGTTCTTCATGGTCTTTTCAGGGTAAGAAACTTCACCCAGGATGATGCTCATATATTCTGCCTTGAAAACCAGCTCCAGGAAGAAATCCTGAAAATCATGAACCTGATTGACAGGATGTATAAAGTATTTGGCTTTAATGATTACCATGTAGAGCTTTCAACAAGGCCGCTGAATAGAATAGGCAGCGATGATATCTGGGCTAAGGCAGAGAAAGCTCTGAAAGAAGTCGTAGAAAGCAAAAACATAAACTATAAAATAAATGAAGGCGAAGGAGCATTTTATGGGCCTAAAATAGATTTTCATATAAAAGATTGTCTTGACAGAACCTGGCAGTGTGCAACAATCCAGCTGGATTTCGCCATGCCTGAAAAATTTGACATAGAGTATATGGGGGAGGATAATCTAAGACACAGACCCGTTATGCTGCACAGGGTAGTTCTTGGAAGCCTGGAAAGGTTTATGGGCATCCTGATCGAGCATTACAGTGGCAATCTGCCTCCCTGGTTAGCTCCAGTACAAGCTATAGTGCTTCCAATTTCTGAAAAATTCTATGATTACAGCAATAAGATTTTAAACATTTTAAATAGCAAAGGCTATAGGGTTGAAATAGATAACAGGGTGGAATCGCTTGGTAAAAAAATAAGGCAGGCCGAGCTTAGAAAAATCCCTTACATGATAGTAATAGGTGAGCTGGAAGAACAAAAACAAACAATAACCATAAGAAGGAAAATTGGTCAGGAGATGAAGGATATAAAGGTTGAAGAATTCATTTCATTAATTGCTGATGTGGTGGAAAATAAAAAAATAACAAGCTGAAACCCGGCGTTTTGACAGATGTATTTTTTTACGATTTTTCTTTATTTTTTATATGAATATTATTATAATTATTAAATACAATCTCGAATAATTTTTATATAAATATAATAATTATTATTACAGGCAGGGGGTAAAAATGACATTAAAAGACAGGGTAAAGCTATACACAACCAGCGCAGCAATTAAAAGTGTTATTAAAGTTCTTCCCTTTTACAATCTCCGATGAGAGGTGGCTATCGCTTGTAAAAGGGAGAGTTTACAAGTTAAAGTCAAAAGAAGAACGTGATTTCATGGAAAATCTGCTGATAAATTTGAAAAAATCTGCTGCCAGAATGTCTCCTGGTGTTAGGAATAAAGTTGTTATGAATTTAATCAACAATGCCATGATTCAGGGCCAACCCAAGAGAAAAGCTTTTGCTGAAAAGTATGGCATTACTCCTCCAAATCACCTGGTAATGAGTCCCACAATGAAATGTAATTTGAAATGTTATGGATGTTATGCCTGGGAATATTCCAAGATAGAGGATCTGCCCTACGATGTTTGTAATAGAATTATCGACGAAGCTAATGACATAGGCCTTTATTTCTTTGTTATTACCGGCGGAGAGCCTTTTGTATGGCCTAAGCTGTTTGATTTTCTGGAAAGGCATAATGATTCTTTCTTCCAGATATACACAAATGGGACTGCAATAGATGATAAGGTTGCTAAAAAACTTGCTGAACTGGGGAATGCCCTCCCTTGCATCAGTGTTGAAGGTTTTGAGAAAGAAACCGGTGATAGAAGAGGGAAAGGAACCTGGGGCAAGATAATGTCAGCAATGGATATACTTAGAGAAAATGGGGTTCTTTTCGGATATTCGGCTACAGCTACAAGAGCAAACAATGAGCTTATCGTTAGTGAAGAATTCATTGACTTCTTTGTTGAAAAAGGGTGTTTTGTCGGTTGGTATTTCAACTATATTCCTATAGGCAGAGAACCCAATCTTGACCTGATGCCAACACCCGAGCAAAGAAATTACAGAAGAGAAAGAATACTTGAGATCAGAAATACCAAAGACATAATTGTTGCAGATTTCTGGAATGATGGAAACCTTGTTCATGGGTGCATGGCTGGTGGTAAAAATTATCTTCATATTAATGTAAATGGCGATGTTGAGCCTTGCGTATTTGTACATTTTGCGGCAGACAACATAAAGGGGAAAAGTCTTGTTGAAGTTCTGACAAGCCCCTTCTTTATGGGATTCAGGAAGAGGCAGCCTTTTAACAAAAACCATCTTATGCCCTGCAGCATAATTGATAATCCACACGTCTTAAGAGATATAGTTGCTGAAACAGGCGCTTATCCGACACACTCCGGTGCGGAAGGTGTTATTACAGATCTTGCAAAACAACTTGATGATTATTCACGCAGTTACAGTAAGATTGCTGACAAGGTTTGGGAAGAAGAATATGTGCCTAAAGAAGATCAACAGCTGACAGGTTAAATTGAGTTCAATTTCTGATTTTATTGCAGGTATTGATTAAAATAGTATTTAATGGTATTTAATTAATGCTGGACAAAAATATAAAAAAACATATAATAAAGTAATTTTTGATAGATAAAATGTAATTTTATAAATAAATAATATAAACAAATTTATCTAACGAAGATTAAAATAATTAA
>JAMCVO010000651.1 GCA_023475715.1 Actinomycetota bacterium | reverse complement strand
GCAGAATCATAACCTCTATATTCAAGTCTTTTAAGACCATTGATCAATATATCTTTACATTGCTTATTTCCAATATATGCAACTATCCCACACATTGAAATCCCCCAATTTATAAAATAAAAATTCTATTTAACATTGCCGAACTTTAAAATCAGTTTTAATTAATAAATTTACAACATTTAGGAACATATTAAAACTATTCTTCAATATATTTTTTTTCAACAAATGGAGATGTCATGCAGGACAGCAAGCCGAAATAGTTAAGGTTAAAAGATAACACATCTCCGACATTCAGATTCAGTTTATCCTCATTACCAGTTTGTACTGCCATAACCGTATGATCACTGCTCTGGCTGACTAACTTCAGCCCCGCAGAATTACATTTTATATTCTCACAGTTCACATCCTGCACCCCAAGTGCCAATATCAGCTTATAGATGTGCCTCTTTTTCTTTTTAACCTCAATAATTTCAGCTTCAAGAATAAAGGCATCACCATATGTACCAGCTATGGACTTATAGTTTGAAGTCTCGTGACCCAGCAATATTGCCTCACCAATTCTGACCTGATTTATACCTTCGGGCATTTTATTTTTTTCAATCAATTCCCAGGCACTCGAATTTCCACCCGAAACCACAGGTATATCTATCGAAAGATTATCCATGATTTCTTTTTTGAGATGGACCAGGATATCGATACTGTCAGTTGTTGGTTTCTTTTTGGATATACATCTTGCATTTGTTCCGATACCCCATATTTCAATATTTTTATAGTTATCACGGACCTCCCGGCAAAACGGCAGAACTTCCTGCGGAAATAATCCTTCCCTGATGTCGTCAGTTTCAACCATTATTATTATCTTATGTTTCGAATTTGTATTGCTGCATGCCCTTGAGATTTCTTTAATTGTTTCGATTTGTGTATTCATACTGATATCACAAATTTTAATCATTTCTGTTATTTCAGAAATCATTGGAGTTCTTAGAAGAACAAGCGGTTGGCCCTTACCAAAACGATCTCTCAATTTTTCAAGATTTTTAAGCCTGCTGTCCCCAATTATTCCAATACCAGCCTTTAAAAATACTTCAGCTATTCTGATATCCCCAAGAACACATTTAGAAACACCAACGACCGAAATGCCTGATCCGGCACATCGGTCGTTGATAATTTTGCAATTATTTTTAAGTTTAAGTAAGTTTATTTTCAAACATGGATAATTCATCAAGAAAAGAAAATTATCGTTTAGAAAATTGCGGTCTTTTCCTGGCCTTTTTAAGACCGTATTTTTTTCTCTCTTTTATTCTCGAGTCCCGGGTAAGAAATCCTTCTTTCTTTAATATGGCCCTGTATTCACTGTTAATCTCAAGCAGAGCCTTGGAAATAGCGTGTTTTAATGCTCCGGCCTGTCCCGTGGTTCCGCCACCGTCTATATCTGCAATTATGTCATAAACACCATCGGTACCCGTTAATTTCAATGGTTCGACAATACTTGTTTTTACAGCTTCTCTGCCAAAATATTGGTCGAAATCCTTATCGTTAACAGTTATCTTGCCACTGCCGGGAACAAGCCTTACACGCGCAACGGATTCTTTCCTTTTCCCGGTTGCCATATACGAAACTTTATCTGCCAACTTTACTCTCCTTCTTAAATCCTTAAATCTCTATTTTTTCAGGTTTTTGTGCCCCATGGGGGTGAGTTTCCCCAACATAAATTTTTAATTTTTTCAGCATCATTCTCCCCAAAGTATTGTGGGGCAGCATTCCCTTTACTGCATTTTTTAAGACAAATCTTGGTGATTTATTAAAAGTATCCTTCAGGTTTGTGGTTTTCAGGTTACCCACGTAACCGGAATGCCTGTAATACTTTTTACCATCCATTTTATTGCCTGTAAACTTTAATTGCGCGGTGTTTATTACAATTACAAAATCGCCACAATCAACATGCGGTGTAAATATAACTTTATTTTTCCCTCTTAAAATTTTTGCAATCTCCGAAGACAATCTGCCGAGTGTCTTGCCCTTGGCATCAACAAGGAGCCACTTGTGGCTGACATCTTCTTTTTTTGCACTAAAAGTTTTTGTGCCAATATTTACCATTTTTCCTCCAATAATTTACTCAATCAACCAATTATCATATAAAACTTTGGTTAAGAACAGTCCCTTCGCAGGAACTATCTTTCCTGCAAGCTTTCTGTCTCTTGCTTCCAAGGCTCTGTCTATGCTTTCAAGATTTCTATCGCCGCGACCAATTTCCAGAACGGTTCCGACAATTATTCTAACCATATTATATAAGAAAGAACTTGCAGCTATCTTAAAAACCACAAACCCGTCCGGGAAATTCCTGATCTTAAAGCTGTAAACAGATCTTACCGTAAAGCTTGTACCTAAATTATCATTACAAAAAGACTTATAATCCTTAGTTCCGATAAATTTATCTGCAGCTTTTCTCATAAGCCCGGTATCCAGTTTTTTTGTAATCAGCAAGCTGTAATTTTTCAAAAAAACGCTGTGAAAATTATTATTTGAAACATAATAGCTGTATTCTCTTAAAACCGCACTTCTTCTTGAATCAAATATTTTACTGACGGCTCTCATTTCTTTTATCACTATATCGCCAGGCAATAAACAATTGGCCTGCCATTTGAATTTATATAGGTTCAATTCCTTCTCGGTTTTAAAATTTATTACCTGATGTTTTGCATGAACACCGGCATCAGTTCTGCCTGCATAACTGAAACCCTTAAAATCCCCAAGAAGGACTTTCAGAGCTTTAACCAGTTCACACTGAATAGTGCTTACTTCGCCTGGCTGAGCTTGGAAACCCTTATAATTGGTGCCATCATATTCGACAACAGCTGCGTAATTATTCATAAAAAATTTTCAAAATAACAAAAATAAAAAATAAGATTTCTCAAATGTCTTATTCATTTTAATAATTCAACTATTACCATTTCGGTCCCATCGCCAGGTCTGTTTTTATATTTTATAATTCTTGTAAAACCGCTTGTCCTGCCGTACATGGCCGGGCCTATTTCATCAAAAAGTTTTTTTACGGTGCCGCTGTTATTAACCAGTCTGAGACACGTTCTTCTTGAAGGAAGATCTCCTTTTTTTGCAATAGTTATAAGTTTGTCAACAAATCCACGGAGATATTTACCTTTGGATATAGTTGTAGTGATCCTGCCGCTTTCAAAAAGTGAAATTGCCAGGTTTCTCATTATTGCCTTCTGATGGCTTCCACTGCCACCAAATTTACTTGCTTTTTTTGGAACTACCATATTAATGTCTCCTAAATCTAACCTGCTTTTTCTTTAACTTCAATTTACTTTCTAAAAGATAACCCTAAATCCTTGACTTTTTCTTTAACTTCCTGAATTGATTTCGAGCCGAAATTTCTTATTCCTAAAAGTTCCTCTTCTTTATAATCCAAAAGCTTGTCAACTGTGTCAATCCCTTCTCTTTTCAAA
>JAMCVO010000354.1 GCA_023475715.1 Actinomycetota bacterium | reverse complement strand
TGTTTGGGCCAGACTCTATTATTGCTTTCAGGTACGTTTGATATCTCAGTTGGTTCAGCTGTTGGTTTTGCAGGAGTTCTTCTGGCAAAAGCATTTCAAATTTTTGAAATAAAAAATCCGGGAGAAACATATTTAATTTTTTTGATAATAATTATTATATGCGGCTTGGTTGGTTTAATTAATGGTCTTCTTATTACTAAAGTTGGTGTTAATGCCTTCATAACTACTATGGCAATGCTATGGATACTTATCGGTCTTTCAATGGCTATATCAGGAGGTACTGATATAAATATAAAGAATCCTTTAAGTGATGCAATTGTAGCAATAAAATTAGGCAGTGTAATTCCTATACCATTCATAGTTTTAGTGGTTCTTTATGGTATTTTTTATCCGCTAACCAAAGCAACTGTTTTCGGTAAATATATTTATGCCATAGGCAGTAGTGAAAATGCAGCAAGATATGCAGGCTTAAACGTTGATGGAATTAAAATAATTTTATTTACCATGTCAAGCATATTTTCAGGAATAGCCGGCATAATGCTGGCATTAAAACTACATTCCGGGCAGGCAATATATGGTCAGGAGTACCCAATAATCTCGATAGCTATAGTTGTGCTGGGAGGCACATTAATAAGTGGCGGTAAAGGTGGTATTATTGGTACTTTAATAGCAATTTTCTTTGTAACGGTGCTTAGCAATGGACTGGATCTTACCGGGGTACCTTATTATGCACAGCAAACTATTACAGGGATCATTTTCATAATAGCATTTTATACCAGTAGTTATTGGGACAATAGAAGCAGAGCCAATAATTTAAGAGGCTATAGATAAAATAAAAGAAATTTATCAGAAAATTTTATAAAAGTAATTTGAATATATTTCTTAATTAATTTGTTAGATTGGAGAAAGATAATATGATTGAGTCAAAAAAATTCTTACCATATGAAGGAGAACCTGATAAAGAAAGAATTTTGGCTGCATTTAAAAGAGAACCTGTAGATAGGGTCCCAAATATGGAAATATTGATTGAAGATAAACATATAGAGAAAATTTTAGGAAAATATGCTGGTAACACCCAGAGTTATGGAGGAGATCCTTCAAAAGGTATTTTTAGTGAGGAAATGAGACCGATGTACCCGGATGATTATATTGATTTATGCAATGTAATCGGCCAGGATGCAATGATATTCGAGGCAGGTCTTTGGACACCATTTAAAAGGGAGAACCAAAATGGAGAATTAATTCAAGTTATGGATAGGTCTGTTAAGAATAAAAAAGATTTTGAATCTTTATCCCTTGATTCGGATTCCCAGGTCAATTATGCAGTTAAATATATGAAGGAATATAAAGAAGCATTGAAAAAAAGAAATTCAAGGATTGCCGTAGCATGTCTTTATGGCTGCATTTTACAAAGTCTTTATGAATTTGTTGTAGGTATGAATGATTTTATGATGATGGTATATGAAGACAGAATGCTTGTGGAGGATATGCTTGAGTTGTCGACCGAACATTATGTAAGATTAACTGAAGCAATAGTAAATGAAGGAGTAGATTTTATATTTCCGGCAGATGATTTTGCTTTTAAAACAGGGCTTTTTATGCCACCCAAGATTATGAAGGAAATATGGGTTCCAAGGATGGCCAGGATAATGGAACCAGCCGTAAATAAGAATATACCTGTTTTTTTTCATTCAGATGGAAAGGTTGACGATTTGGTTGAAGATTTAATTGATATGGGAGTAAATTGTCTAAATCCCATGGATCCGTCTGGTGTGGACTACAGGGACTATAAGAAACGATATGGAAATAGACTATGTCTATCTGGGAATGTGGATATAGAGTTTCCTCTTGCTAACGGTACTCCTGATGATGTTGACAAGGATGTCAAAGAGCATATGAAAGTATTAAAACCTGGGTATGGGTATGTGGCAACATGTTCACATTCCATTGTTAATTATATTCCTCATGAAAATTTTATAGCTTATATCAATGCAATTCATGAATATGGAGTTTATTAAAAAATTTTTAAGTGATAAATATTTGGATCGGTTGTTTTATATAAATATTAATTAAATTGCATATTAAAAAGGAGATATAAATGTCGGAACTTCAATATATCTATGATGCAACAGTAAAAGGAAACTATAAGGATATAGTAGATCTGATTAAAAAAGCATTGGATGATGGCATATCGATTGAGTCAATTATAAATGAAGCGCTATCCAAAGCAATGATAGATGTAGGGGATAAATTTGGTTCAGGTGAGCTTTATATGCCTGATATGCTGCTCTCAGCAAAAGCAATGAAGGATGCAATGAATTATCTTAAACCACTGCTTAAAGGCAGTGAACATATAACTGAAAAGGGGACAATTGTTATAGGCACAGTCAAGGGTGACCTGCATGATATTGGCAAGAACTTAGTTATTGTCATGGCAGAAGGCCAGGGTTTTAAAATAATTGATTTAGGTATTGATGTGGATTATACAAGATTTGTTGATGCAATAAGGGAGTATAAACCAAAAATAGTTGCATTCTCAGGGCTTCTCACTACAACACTTGCAAATATTCCGGAGCATATAAATGCTATAGAAGATGCAGGGCTGAGAAAAGATGTATTGCTTGCAGTAGGCGGTGCACCTGTTACAAGGCATTTTGCTGACATGTATGGAATAGAGATATATGCACCTGATGCATCAAGCGCAGCTAAAGAGTTTATTAAGTATACGGAAAAATAATTGATTTAAATCCTGTTATAAAGAATTGCAAACCTATTACCCGAACCAATTATGATTGTAAAATTATAACCGGAGATCTTATCAGAGATGTAATATATATATATGAATACAAGAGAAAAATATCAGGATATTTTAAGTTTTTTTAAAGGTGCACATGGATTGAAATGGGAATTTGGTTTTTGGGGCGGAACTATAAATAGGTGGTATAAGGAAGATTTGCCCGAAAAATTTGGTTTGAGCAGGGAAGTATCTTATGGTGAAACTATCTGTGGCGGAGGGCTGCATTGGCCAAGATTTGAAAATGGGGTAGATGTCGGTTGTCTTAGAGACAAAGATGTAGAATTTTATTTTAATTTTGATCACGGAGAGAAGGCCATCCCGGATAATGTATGGTTTTACCCGGCCTTTAAAGAGGAGCTTATAGAACAAAGTACTGACTATAATATAATTAAAGATACAAACGGTGTAGTAGTTAAAATGAAAAATGATCATTCCAGTATTCCTCAATTTTTAGAATGGCCTGTAAAAGATTTTGATAGTTGGGAAAAAATAAAGAACGAAAGGTTAAATCTTAAAAATTTGGAAAATAGGGTACCATTTGTTGAAATAGAAAAAATTTTTATTAATAATGAAGACTCACCGGTTATTTTGGGAGACCATGGTCTTGGAGGGCCGGTTGGATTTTTTGGTTCACTCAGGAGTTTATTGGGTGAAGTTAATCTTTTTTTAACTTATTA
>JAMCVO010000348.1 GCA_023475715.1 Actinomycetota bacterium | reverse complement strand
AATTCATTTACGCTTCTTTTATTTTTTTTACTTAAAGATAAATTATTATACGGTTTTGGAAATGAAATTTTTAATTTCAAGTCCAACTTATCCTCTAAAAGACTGTACATGATATTCCCTCCTCCTTCTTGCTTTTTTTAAACTTTAATAATGCTTTTCCAAAATAATTAATTTTATAAACATTTTCTACCTAAACAAATCGGTTTGTATATTTGTTAAAAAAAAATTGCCATAAATACAAAACGTTTTGCTTAGGTATTAAATATATTATATCATTGCTATAAAGTCAATCTAAAACAAATCATTTTTAAAAAATTTTATTCATTTTCTTTATATGGTTGCCAATACTCATGAAGATTAAAATATAAATACCCTAAGCACCTGGCTGGTTAACACCTGCAGGTTTTTTTTCAAGAATTATATTGGCAGTTGAATAATTCCCATTCCTATAATATTTTACATTTACAGTCTCACCAACATTACTTTCAATTATCTGTCCGAGCAAGTCATATGGGTTTAATATCTTTTCACCTGCAAACTCAGATATAATATCACCTGCTTTTAAACCTGCTTTTTCGGCAGGCCCTCCCGGTATAACAGTTTTTAATAAAACCCCCAGGATTTTACTGATATTGTTGTCAATCTCAATCCCAATATACGGTATCTGGGCAGCTCCATATTTTATTATCTCATCAGCAATAGCTATCATAGTATCTGCAGGTATGGCAAAACCAATTCCTGAACTTGAACCTGATGTAGTATAACCAATAGTATTCATACCTATAACCTCACAATTTATATTTACAAGAGGGCCACCGCTATTCCCCGGATTTATCGGAGCATCGGTTTGAATCAAATTTACCAACGGTAATGTATTTGCTGACATCGGTATATTTCTATCTAACCCGCTGATTATTCCATTTGTTATTGTTTGCTGTACCCCAAACGGACTTCCGACTGCAAGAACAAAATCACCGACCTTTTGTTTGTCTTCAGATGCAAATTGTGCTGGTACAAGATTTACTGCATCCACTTTCACTACTGCAATATCTGTACCGGCATCAGCTCCGACAAGTTTGGCATCATAATTGATCCCGTCGTTTAAAGTCACAGTAATCTTAATAGCATCTCCTGCAACATGATTATTGGTGATAATATATCCATCTTGTTTGTAAATTATGCCTGCACCTACACCCTGGACATTTTGACCTGAAGAATCTTTCTGGTTAAGCACTACACTTACATTTACGACAGAGGGAGTTATTTTATCTACAATTGAGCCGATCTCTGAATTGAGCTCTTTTAAAGCAGTATTAGATATTACCTTTACCGCTTCTTTGGTAGTAGCGGATTGACCAGAATTACCAGGAAGAAAATACATACAACCTGAAAACAATATAAGGAAAGATACGAGCACCATGGTTATAAAACAGGTAAGAAATAATTTTAACCTCGAAATTTTTCTAATATTTATAATGTTATGCTTGATGGTCATACTAATCATATCCTTTAAATGTAATTTTTAATCCTGGATTCTACTCTATTTTTTAAAAAATCTATTGCTGAAATCCTTTCCCCTGTCCGCCAACAGGTGCAGTTGTTTCAACAGAAGTACCTGCTGCAGCACCGATCTTAAATGCAAGAAGCACTGGATTTTCCCCCATTCCTACAGGAAATATAATTGTATCTGCCTTAACTGCCGGCCAGCCATTTATACCTCCGGGAGCCTGGAACTCCCACACCTTATCCCCTGTTTTAGTGTTAAATGCGTAAATTTTGCCATTAAAGGTAGCTGTAAATACCAGGTCATTTACAACTGTGGCTGCACCTACGTCAAGTGAATCCAGTTTGTTGTTCCAAAGAATTTTACCTGTTGCGGCATCTATCGCAACCAGTTCCCCTGTAGCATCGGCAAAATTAAATGATGTTGCAACAAATTCTGTTGGGGTATATTCAACTACCATATTTACCACTGGAACATACACAACACCATCTGAATAAGCCAGGCAGGTCTCAACTCCGCCCAAAGGACTCGGAGATACTTTGGTTGTACCTTCAGGAAGCTCTTTTAATGTATCATTTAAATGATTGCCGACTGCTGTTTCCCATATTGTCTTTCCTGTCTTTCTGTCAAAGGCAAATACTTTGCCCATTTTTCCTGCACCTATTATTATGTCTGTCTTTGTCCCATTTATATCAAGTGAAGCAAGTATAGGTGAGGTTTGCAAATCATAATCAAAAAGATCATGTGGAATGACCTGGTTATACCATTGAAGCTTTCCATCAATTTGATTTAAGGCTACTATACTGTTTGTATAAAGATTTGGACCAGGTCTGCTTGATCCATTTGGAAATTCTTTGGTACCAGGCCAGGGAGCAGGATTACCAATACCCCAGTACATAATATTAGTTTTAGAATCAATTGCCGGAGGATACCATGCTCCGCCGCCGCTGTTAACTTCAGGGTTTCCCCATATATCTTTTGAGTCGACTGTGTCAAAACTCCATAAAACTTTTCCCGTTTTTTCATCAAGAGCATATATTATTCCAACAGAGCCGCCTTTATAGAAGTTTTCATTTGATACACCTGGAACAGTCGATACAAATACCATGCCGCCATAAGAGGTTGTCTGTATGTCTATACCTATATTCTGGTTATTTGAAAGATTTGCCGACCATAGTTCATTACCATTCATGTCGAGTGCTGCAACTTCAAAATGTCCTTTTATAGCAAAGATTTTTCCATTTGCTATTGACACACCGGCAGGACCAGCAATATCCATATTATATTCTTTCATCCAGAGTTGCTTGCCTGTAGAAAAATCTACTGCATACACGTTACTTTTCAGATCCTGAAAATATATAATGTTCCCCAGAATCAACGGGTTTGTTGTTGCTGCACCCCATTCGCTTATACCTTTTATTGGGAAAGACCATGCAACTCCAAGTGTTGACACGTTTGATGAGCTTATCTTGGAACTAACAGCCGCTCTGGTGTTTGAAAAATTCTGATTAGCGGTTGGCCAATCTTTTGAATATTTTTTAACTTCTGAAGGAATGCCGCCTGAAGCTGTACATGATATCATGAAAAATAGCAGTGAAAGAGTAATGATAATAATAGATATGCCAAGAATTTTACCGGTTATTGTATTTGAAATTTTGATTTTCATTTTTTGTCCTTTTATAATATTAAATAAAAAAGTAATAAAATCTTTTAACTTTAAATAATCAAATAGTTCTGGTGAATAACTCAATTTTTAGATAAATATTTGTTTAAATCAAACTTAAAATTTCTAAATTGGCCTTTTAGCAAATTATTCACCAGCACTAAGGTACTTTTTATTAATTCAGGGAGTTTATTTTGTAACAATTATCTTGCCTGTCATAAATGTATGTATGCCGCATATATAATCATAAGTGCCTTCTTTGTCAAAGGTAAAATTAAATGTTGCACCATTTGCTAAAAGGCCAATTTAGAAA
>JAMCVO010000548.1 GCA_023475715.1 Actinomycetota bacterium | reverse complement strand
AAATTTTTGCAGCAGATACAAAGAAAAAATCGGCTACCCTTTTGAGTTAAACACAAGGGTTGAGCATTTGACCCCTGAAATGCTGCAAAGTTTAAAGGATGCAGGTTGTTACCGTGTTGCAATGGGAATAGAGCAGGGCGATGAGAAATTCAGAAGGGAAATTCTGAACAGGAGAATGAGCAACGAAAAGATCGAAAATGCTTTTGAGCTTACAAAGAAAGCAGGCATAAGAACGAAGTCTTTTAATATAGTTGGATTTCCTTTTGAAACATATGACATACATATGGAAACCGTAAAGATAAACAGAAAGGTCCAGCCAAGCAGCCTTGTAATTTATGTTTTTGAACCATATCCAGGCACACCTCTTTATGATATTTGTGTTAAAAATCATTTTATCGAAGAAGACAGGCAGGATATGGATTTTATATCCAGAACTGACACAACTCTCAACATGCCAGGCTTTACCAGAAAGCAAATTCTGAAATGCTACAGAAATTTTGCCTGGAGAGTATATAGAGGAAAATCTTATAAGAAGGCTTTGCTTCATAAGATTTACTATTCAAAATATGGAGAATTGCTGATAAGACTGCTTTCACCTTTCAAAAAAATTGTAAGAAAATTTGCAATGGATTAGAATATAGTCACAATGTGGAAGATTGTCTTACTTAAAATATTTTATTATCTTTTTTTTGCACTGATTTTTCTATTTGCTCTTCTTGCTTTTTTTAGAATAGTTAATTTTTATTTCGGGATCCCCAGACTTGAAGATTTTATGACATATATTATAAGCAGGATAAAACTTTAAGCAGCCAGCATAAGTATGCCTAGATCTCATTTTTATTATTCTGGTCAGCCATGTCTTCTACAGAAATGTTTAAATTCTGCTCCAGATCTTTCTGATTGGGTTGTGATTGTCTGAGTATAAATGGCCTTACGGCATATGTTATCCCGCCAATTATTCCAAGCACAAGAAGCATTGCTAATAGCACCAGAGCAAAAATTGCAGCCTTTTCATTTTGAACACCTAGGGCTACCATGAAAAACACCAATGCGTTTTCCCGCAGGCCTGTTCCGCCGATTGATATTGGCAGCATTGCAATAACTGCAACAACAGGAACTATGAAAATAAATGATGCCAGTGACATATTAACGCCTAAAGATCTTGCCGCCAGATAATAATTGCATATCACTCCAAACTGCAGCGCAAGGCTGCAGAGCAATGCTTCAAAAAGAGCAAGCTTGTATTTTTTAAAGCTTAAAAATGTGTGATAAACTTCTACAAGCTTTTCTCTTATTTTTGACAGGAATTTAATTTTACCGACTACTTTGTTAAGCCTCAGTATTGAAGGGTTCAATATTAAAAATCCAAGAATCAGACAGATTGCAAAAAATATTGCTATTGGAATTACATATGATGTCGTGCCAATGGTTGCAAATCCTAAAAATAAAGCTATGACAGCATAGAGGGCCGCGCTTATAACTCCGGCAAATCTGTCTACAACAATTACGGATGCTGATTTTCCTACTGATATCCTGGCTTTATTTGCAATGTCCAAGCTTCTGAAGATGTCTCCGCCTACACTTGTGGGAAGAATATTATTAAAAAACGAGCCTATAAGGAATGAGGATGAGAGATAGCCCTGTGAGATTCTTACACCTTGAGTTTTTAAGAGAATCTGCCATCTGACGGCGGAGATCCATACACCAAATATGTGAAATGATGCTGCAGCAAGCAGCAAGGGGATATTCACAGTCTTAATCATTTCAGGTATTGTCGTAAAGTCCTTAAACTGTGCCTTAATTAAATAAGCAATAAGGCCAAAACTGACAATAATTCTCAAAATAGTAAAGATCTTCTTTTTATGCTTTCCGTAGAAAAATTTAATTTTTGTTTTAAAATTTTCTGCCATTTTAACCATTTAGATGGATAATAATTAATTAAATCTAATTACGATTTTTAACTTTTGCTTTTTTGCAAAACGTCCTTGTAAATATCGATGAAATTAGAAAAAGTATTATCCCATGTATATTTTTCCAAAACTCTCAGCCTTGCCATTTTACCATATTCTTTTGCGGTTTTTTCATTTTTGAGAAGAAAGATTAATTTTTCCACGAAAGATTCCTTACTGTTATATTCTGCATAAATTCCCGTATCACCTAGTATTTCTCTGTTTGTTTTGGTATCAAATACCAGACATGGCAGCCCTACTGCCATATAACCGAACAATTTTCCATTAGCTTCCGTTTTTGATAACTTCAAAGAAACACCAATATCTCCAAGGTTTAAATATTTTGGCACGTCTTCATGATTTACCTTGCCGGTAAAAGTAACCCAGTCAGAAACCCCAAGCTTTTGTGCCATTCCGGTGTAGTATTCTAAATTTGGAAAGCCTACTATCAAAAAGTGAACATTATCAAATTTACGCCTGATATCATTTATGGAGTCGATCAGGATGTCAACTCCCTGATACTTAGTCAGAACCCCAAGGTAGATTACTATTTTTTTACCATCCGGTAAATTGAGCTTTTTTCTCAACTGGGAGATATCATATCCCGGATGAAATTCATCGGTATTTGTCCCTTCGACAAAGCTTACCACTTTTTTGGGATTGACATTAAAATTTGTCAGGAAAAATTCTTTTGCACCGGATGAGCTGAAAATAATCTTTTGCGGCCATTTATTTATGGTTCGCTCTAACCAGTTGTTAAACCGGAAAGAAAGGCTGTTTTTTTTCATGAAACCATGATCCAGCATTTCACCCACCATACTGCCCTGATAATCGGCAATAAGCGGTTTTTTTATAAAGATCTGGACGATTTTTCCGGCAAAGACACCCTCGTGAAGATGGGCGTGAATGATATCAGGCTTAAATTTTGCGGCAACTTTGATGGCTTTAAAAGCGAGCAGGAGGTCCAGATAATATTTGTGAATCGATGGACCTGCTTCCAGTTTCTTATACCATGGGATATTAGTGATTCGTTGGATATCAACACCTTCAATATCTCTGCCGATATGATACGTCACAACCTTTACGTCAATATTCCTCCTGGATAGAGCCCTGACCTCTTCAAGTATCTTTACATGGCAGCCACGGTCTGCAAAAAATGGTGTTGGTGCTATCATCAGGACTTTTATCTTTTTTGCCGTATTATTCATATCGTCAGACGAAGTAACTTCTTCGGCGGTTTGAACAGCTATAAAATTTTTATTATTAACAGGGTTTGCCATAAGTTAAAAATTAATGATAAAAAAATAATAAATCAAAAAGTATTAAAAATTATCCGCTTGTTTCTTTATGTCAGCATCTAAAATTTCATGATAGCAATAAAGGAAAATTTTAAGAGCCATGATGGGTATTTCAAAAACACGCAGGCTTTTCCCCGGCGAGTAAAAGCCAGCTCAGTTTCAGGCTTCGCTCTCCTCCCAAAGGAGGAACCATGCCCGCTTAAGCCTTCAAATGGTTTTCTCAATACCCATCCT
>JAMCVO010000113.1 GCA_023475715.1 Actinomycetota bacterium | reverse complement strand
TCCAATGGAAGAAAAGCATTATATTGAATGGATTGAAGTAATCGATGGGGATGGGAAAGCTTACAGGGAATTCTTAAAGCCAGGCGACAGCCCTGAAGCATTATTTTGCATAAAAATAAAAGGCAAATTAATCGTCAGGGAATTTTGCAATATACACGGACTGTGGAAAGCATAGTTTATTTTAGTTGCTTGAATTTTAATTAACAATTTAATGACTAAGTTAAAATTTTAATGGAACTTGGCGAACAATTACAGGAATTATATGAAAAATATAACGATAAAAAGTTTGTTCATCCTGATCCATTAGAATTTCTCTATAACTACAGCGATATTAAAGACAGAGAGATTGCGGGGCTTATTGCCTCATTGCTTGCTTATGGAAGGGTGGCGCAGATTTTAAAAAGTGTTTCCCTTATTTTAAATTTCATTGGTGAACCATTTAATTATCTTAATTCTTCTTCCAGAAAAGATATTTCTAATGCTTTCAGCAGCTTTAAACATAGATTTACCACCGGAGAAGATGTCTCAAATTTGTTATATGCGGTAAAGGAAATAATAAGAGAATATGGCTCTTTGGAGAACTGTTTCTGTTCGGGTATGAGCAAAGAGGATGAATCAGTGCTGCCGGCTTTAAGAAAATTCATAAAAAAATTTGGTGAAAAATTAGACAACCGCTTTAGTTCCCTTCTTTCCATTCCGGAAGGTTCAAGTGCTTTTAAAAGGTTTAATCTTTATTTAAGATGGATGGTAAGAAAAGATAATGTTGATCCTGGCGGATGGGAAAATATACCGGCATCAAAGTTGATAATACCTCTGGATACACATATGTACAGAATATGCAGCGGGCTTAATTTTACAAACAGGAAACAAGCTGATATAAAATCGGCTTTGAGTATCACAAACTGCTTTAAGATTTATGCACCTGATGATCCTGTAAAATTTGATTTTGCTCTTACCAGGCTTGGAATGAACAGGGATGAGGGGCTTAATAATTTATTCAGGGAATGTTTGACTACATAAGAAATAATTATATAATTACAAAAGCCAACAATATGAGAAAGGAGTTTTTAGTGAATCGCAAATTCAAATACTTCATTGTCTCCGTTTCAATTCTTGCTCTTGCTTTTCTTCTTCTTCCTGCAAATATTGGAGCGGATTCAACATCACAAGTCCAGGCATTTGTTACAAGATTCTATGTTAATTGTCTGGGACGTACTCCTGATAATGCAGGGCTGGATTCATGGACAAATCAACTTTTAAATAAGACTAAAACAGGCTCAGATGTTGCCAGGGGGATAGTCTTGAGTGATGAGTTCAAAGATCATAATTATGATAATGGTACTTTTGTTACTATAATGTATAAAGCATTTTTTGACAGAAATCCTGATGATTCAGGTTATAACACCTGGGTGGGCAGACTTAACAGTGGTACCAGCAGGGAGAATGTTTTAAATGGCTTTCTTCAGTCACAGGAATTTGTAAGCTTATGCGGCAGTTATGGTATAGTACCATTTCCGGGAGCTTCTTCGTCAACTACAACATCCTCTTCATCATCAGGACCTGACAGCAGTCTTGGTACAAGCAATGGTTTTTCAGGTGGCAGCAAGGTTAATTTTATAATATGGGGAGACGACAGTGCATTTGACAGACCGGGCGGCAGGGTAAACGGCAGAACGGATATAAATGTTTTAGTCCATCTGAATCTTGATACCCATAAAGCAATACTGGTTCCGATTCCGAGAGATACATGGGCTCCTATTCCCGGTCACAGTACGCAGAAAATTAATGGTGCACATGCAATAGGAGGAAACGGCCTTGCAGAAAGCACTTTTGAAAACTTTACCGGAATTCCGATAGATTTTTATGCAATAACTGATTTTGATGGTTTCAAACCTTTAATTGACTTTTTTGGTGGTGTAGATGTAACTGTTGAAGAAGACATTGCCGATAGTTTTTCCGGTTGTTATCTGAGCGCTGGCACACATCATATAAACGGCGAGCAGGCTCTTGCACTTTGCAGGGCAAGACATGGAAGATCATTATATGGCGGAGGGGCATATGCACGTGAAACTCAGGCAGCCATGCTTCTGATCAACCTTTGTCAACAGAAAATCGGAATGGTTAATGTCGGAAATATCGGGGATTTTTTAAGCAAACTAACTGATTTTTTATGGACAAATATTTCAATCGATCAGGCAAGACAGGTACTCCCGGTTCTTGCATCAATGGGAGGAGGCGATTTTTCAGTTCAGAAGTTTAATTCATGGCCTCAAAGCTTTGGATCTGCCAGCGCGGTTGGATATAATACAGCTGAGAAAAATCAATTCTTTGCATGGCTCGCAAGCCAATAATGAATTATCAGTTTAATTAATTTTATATTAATCTTAATAATATTGCGGGTATATATCTTGTATACCCGCAATATTATATATTGAGAAATGTCTGAAGCACTTACAAAACACGAAATAAAAAGAAATGAAATCTTAAACGACAGTATTCCAAAACTGTTATTCAGATTTTCATTTGCTACGACTATAGGGACAGTGGTAAGTGCCTTATACAATATAGTTGACACTATTTTTGTCGGAAAAGCTGTAAACTCTCTGGCAATAGCCGGACTTTCAATTGTGCTGCCGATACAGCTTATAATGCTCGGAGTAGCCAATATGATTGGTGTTGGTGCAGCTTCTGTAATTTCAAGATCTCTCGGAGCTAATGATAAAAAGAATGCTTCCGAAGCATTTGTAACCGCAGTGATTATTGATGTTTTAATAAACATCTTATTTATAGTTCTTGGTTTTGTGTTTCTTGATAAGCTGCTTGAAATTTTCGGGGCTTCTCCTGATATTTTGCCTTATGCCAGAGATTATATAAGGATAATATTACCGGGATTTTTAATTTTATCTTTTTCCATCAGCGCTGTAAGTTTCATAAGGGCAGAAGGATCTCCGCGTGCTGCCATATACCCGATGCTGATAGGTCTGATTTCAAATGTTATTTTCAATACAATATTTGTTTTTGTAATTCCGCTGGGGGTAAAAGGTGTTGCATATGGAACTGTAATCAGTCAGTTTCTAAGCTGTTTATACATTGTCTGCTATATAATTTTTGGAGGGAGCATTTATAAAAATGCTTTTAAGGGGTTTAAATTCAGGTTCTTAATTTGTAAAGAAATAATATGTGTAGGATTCCCATCCCTGATTGGCAATATTGCAGGCGGAATAATAATCATTATCTTTAACAAGCTTTTATTTCATTACGGAAATGAGCTTTATGTTGCGACAATGGGAATAGGACTGAGAGTACTAAGTGTCATACAACTTCCGCTGATTGGCTTTGTTCAGGGTTTTACGACAATTGCCAGCTTTAACTATGGTGCAAATTTATATTTAAGGGTAAAAAAAGCAATTATAACTGTGTTTTTATGGACATTCGGGCTAAGCACTATAGAATTTTTGATAATCTTGATTTTCCCTGGTTTTTATAATGAGG
>JAMCVO010000464.1 GCA_023475715.1 Actinomycetota bacterium | reverse complement strand
TGGAGTCCCTATTATATATAACCCATCATTTTTAAGTCCTTTAATGGAATTTTCAAGGAATTTTTTTTCGTCTTTAGGTTCAAGATGCTCAATGACATCTATAGAAAATATTGCATCATATTTTTCTTCAGGAGCTTTTTGCACTAAATCCAAATTAAAAAATTTAGCCTTATCTTTTAAGAAATTAAGCCTTTCCCTGTTTCCCTGCAAGAGCCGATCATCCCTATCTGCACCATGCACTTCATCCGCCACTTGTGCAATAATAGGAAAACCAAATCCATCCCCGCATCCAATTTCAAGTATCTTCTTCTTACCGGAAATCATTTTTGAAACAAATTTATATCTTGATAAAACAAAACACATATGCTTTGGATCATGAATCATGCTATATGAAGTCCATGGGCCTAATTTTAATGACTCAATAAACTGATACTCTGTTCCTTCAAAATATGCCTTATCTTGCAATTTTTGTCTTTTTATTTTTTTCTCCATTCGTTTTTATATCTTCTTAATTTATACATATTATAATCATCATCAAGTTCTTTAACCAAATTTTTTGATTCGGGTCCTTTCCAACTATCATGGACAACTGAAAAATTCCTCCCACTTGATATTTTTTTACCTTGTTTTATAAGCCACTCAATGCATTCGAATATATCATCCATACCTGTTCCTCCACCATCATCCATAAATTTCTTTGTTTTCTGGTAATTATTACCAGCTCTGTCTCCGGCTTCAAGCGTTTGTAGATGAATCTTCGTTTTTACCCAACCCGGGCCTATGATAAATATATTCATGTCCTTATTCTCAAAATCAAGAAGCTCACACATTTTTATAAGCAATATTTTTGATGCAGTATAAGCTGAGTAGTTATAAACAGCATTATTTGTTCCTCCCCCTGCAAAATATACAACACCCGGAATTAACTTTGGATTCTTATAGTTATACAATGCATGTAATATCCTGAGCTGCTCAATTGCATTTATATGAATAGAATCGCTCCATTTATCAAAATCACATTCAAAAAATGCACCAACAGGATTTTGTGTCCCGGTGCAGGAAATAAATAAATCCCATTTAAGATTCATTTCCGTAAATTTTTTTACAAATTCTTCTATGCTGTTCCTGCTCCCGATATCACAATGAAATAATTCCAAGTTATCAAAATTTTCCAGTTCGCTTAATAATTCGACTGAACGATATGTTCCAACAACTTTATAACCCATTTGGATGTATCTTTTTGCCAATGCTATTCCTATATCGCTTGTAATTGAAATAATTACTACTACTTTTTCCATTTTTTTAAAAAGGTCCTTTAAACCAATCGCCAGGAACATCATGAGGAAAAGTTTTTTTTGTACATATCTTACTAGAGTCTATTTTCTTACCCAACATTTTACCAGCTGCCGTAGCTATATCCTCTGCTCCTATATAAAATTTCTTTGTTAATGCCAAACTTGTAGGAGTCGGACAATCTTCCAGTGCCAATCTGACAGGTGCACATTTCATATTATTAAAACATTCCATACTAATACGTGCTACTATTTCACTTGCAACTGAACACATTGAAACACTTGTGTCCAGAACAAGAACCCTGCCTGTCTTTTTAGTAGAAGAAAAAATCATTTCCCAGTCTATTGGGCTAACAGTTCTTAAATCAATAAGGTCACAATTAATCCCATTTTCCAAAAGTACTTCTATTGCATGTAAAGCTTCGATTGTCATAAATGAATTAGCAATAATTGAAATATCCTCACCAATATTTAACCTCTGGGCTTTTCCGATAGGGACTCTGTAGTCACCTTCAGGAACATCCCCTTCTAGATTGTGAAGCCATCTGTTTTCAATAAATATAACAGGTTTATTATCCAATATACTTGAAATTAACAGTCCCTTTGCATCACCGGCAGTTGCAGGCATAACTACTTTTAACCCGGGTATATGTGCAAACCAGGACTGCAAACTCTGAGAATGTGTCGGACCTTGTCCCCATCCACGCCCTATAAGTAACCGGATAACAATCGGAGCAGAAGTTTTTCCCCCAAACATATAGTGCCATTTGGCTGCATTGTTTACAAGCTGGTCCATGGCTAACAGAAAAAAATCTAACCGCTGATGAGACATTACCGGCCTAATACCATTTAAGGACGCTCCTATACCCACTCCCGTCATAGCATTTTCAGATGTAGGCATATCAAATACACGTTCCGATCCGAATTTTTCTTTTAATCCTAATGTTGTCCCAAATATCCTTTTTGGATCATCCACACCTAATCCGAAGCAAATTACGGATTCGTCTTGTTCCATCGCGCAGAACATGGCTTCATTTATTGCCTGGGCATAATTCAATTTGCGTTTTTTATCATTTTGCATAAATATCCTTACATGATTCCTCATCTTTAGGGAAATCAGATTCCTCAGCATATTTAAAAGCCAGATCTATTTCATTTTGAATATTAATTTCTATTTTATTTATCTCATTTTTTGTAATTACGGACTCTTTAATCAGAAAAGTTTCAAAAATATTTACAGGATCCCTTTCTTTCCAGAAATTAAACTCTTCCTGTGTTCTGTAACCTAGGTCATTATCATAATTGTGCCCGCAATGTTCTCTCCATCTATACGTCTTAAATTCAAAAAAGTAAGGCCCTCCGCCATTTCTCATTGAATTAACTGCAGAACTAACTTTATTATATATTTTTAAAACATTATTTCCGTCACCCTGCTCACTTTGACAGCCTATAGCCTGAACTAATTTATAAATTTCTCTTCCTTCAGGCTGTCTTACCCTGAGCGGAGAATATACTGAATAAAAATTATTTTCACAGATAAATAAAACCGGCAGTTTCTTTAAAACAGCAAAATTCGCCGATTCATAAAAAACCCCTTCTTCAACAGCAGCATCTCCGAAAAAAACACAGCTTATCTGATCAGTCTTTTTTAGTTTTATTGAAAGCCCCAGCCCGACACCTAAGGGTATTGTTCCTCCAACAATAGCAGTGCTTCCCATAAAATTAACATCTAAATCAATTAAATGCATTGACCCGCCTTTTCCATGTGAACATCCTGTTTCTTTACCGTAAATTTCAGCTATCATCTCTTTCAGGTTTCCGCCTTTTGAAAGATAGTGGCCATGAGCCCTATGAGTACTTAAAACAAAATCATTCTCCTTTAATACCTGCCCTACTGCCGCAGCAATTGCTTCCTGTCCTGTGTATAAATGTGTGGGACATCTCATTTTCCATTCAGAATACCGTATGGCAATTGCTTCCTCAACCATTCGGATTCTCTTCATTTTCTTTAATAGATCTATTTCAACAGACACTTTAAACCCTTTTTTCATGACTTTATGGCATAAACCAGTAATAATCACCCGTATAACCAATATCGTTAAAAAACTTTATCCATTCATCAACCTGCATTATTGTTTTTGCCGTCAAATTCCAGGCATGCATGAGCTCCTTTTCCTTCTCGTTTCTATAAGCATCTACAG
>JAMCVO010000428.1 GCA_023475715.1 Actinomycetota bacterium | reverse complement strand
CTTCCGATCTGCACTCTTATTAGGTACTTTGGCAGCTTCTTCTATCTCGGAAGGTATTTCTTGGAAAAATCCTATCATTAACCAAATAATAAAAGGTAAATTCATTGATACATATGGTATAACCAAGCCTAGATAGGTATCTATTAGGTGGATGTTTTTTATAGTTAAAAAAACTGGTATAACCATGGCCATTGCCGGGAAAAATCTTGTACTCAATATCCAAAATGCCAAATTTTTCTTACCTCGAAACTTGAATCTTGCAAACCCATAAGCTGCCAAAGTACCTAATAAGAGTGCAATAATTGTTGCTACCAAAGAAACTATTGTACTGTTTAATAATAATCTCCAAAATCCACCAAATTTTGAAAATAAAGTAGCACCATAGTTTTCAATGATAGTGTGTAAATCAAAATTAAAACTTGGTGGAAAAACTAAAGTTTCAGCTCTAGTTTTAAAAGAAGCTACTAACATCCACAATATTGGAAATATTGACGATAAAGCCATAATTATTAAAATTAAATATGTAAAAATATTTTTTATAATAGCATTTAGTTTGTAAGTATTTTTTTTCATAATAAAATTTTATTACTATATTTCTATTTGTCTAAATATTGTATTTTGATATATCATAATAATTATCATAATAAAGATTAACATGATATAAGCCGCAGCGGAAGCTTTGCCCCATTGAGAATAAGTAAAGGCATTCACATAAGCATAAAAACTTAAAACATAGGTAGATGTTCCTGGACCTCCATATGTAATACTAAAAATTTTATCAAATTCTCTAAAAGCATCTACAGTTCTAAAAAGTACTGCTACTAAAATTGATGGCAAAAGCAAAGGAAGTGTGATATACCTGAAAACCTGAATGCTAGTTGCACCATCTACTTTCGCCATTTCAAATGGATCTATAGGTAAAGATCTTAAACCTGCAAATAAAATTATAAAAACAAATGGTGTCCATTGCCATACATCTATAAATATTACCGCAAGCAAAGCAGTATGAGAATATCCTAATATGCTTATATTTTTTAGTCCTAAAAATTCAAATAACAATCTGGATATGCCAAAATCAGCATTTAGTAAAAGTCTCCACATCAGACCAATAACCATTGGGGTTACCATCATCGGTATAAGATAAATTGACCTAAAAACTTTTTCAAATCTAATTTTTCTGTCTAATATTAATGCAAGAGAAAAACCTATTAAAAATTCAAGACTCACAGCTGAAAAAGTAAAAGCTAATTGTATTTTTAAAGATTGCCAAAACAATTCATCTTTAAACAGAGAGATATAATTATTAAAACCAACAAATGTAATATTTCCATTTTGTGCATTCACATGCTGAAAAGATAAAATTAAGGAATATATTAGAGGGTATATTGATAATATAATTAAATATAGTAAAGCTGGCAAAATAAACATCAAATATGGTTTATTAAAAAGTCTGAGACTCAATTTAGTTCTATAATTCAGCATTTCCATATTTTACCTTTCATTTTTACCAGCTTTAACTTCACTACTATTTTATTGTAATCGTTTCTATTCCTTATTATAACCTTCACGAATCAGTACTTCCATCCACCCATCATAAGCTATTTTAGTAGCATCTTCAGCTGATATCTCTCCAGATAATGCTCTTTGGAAATTTCTTGATACTATATCAAGAAGCTCCCATAGCTGAGCAATATCTATTGGACCTAAGCGGGAATTCTCTAAAGATTTCAATAGTTCTGGATAATGGGGGTATTTTTCAACTACATCTGGATCAGTAAAAGTAGAATATCTGACTGGATCAAGACCATATTTGAGTGTACCATATTTTTCAGCTTCCTTACCTTTTATATATTCTATCCATAACCAGGCAGCTTCCTTATTTTTAGAGAACTTATTTATACCCATTCCCCAACCACCAACTATTGAACTACCAGGAACATCTATTGAGCTTCCAGGTACCGAAACATACGCAACTTTACCTTTTACAGCAGAATCATCAGATTCAAATATTCCAGTTACAACAGACCAGTTAATAGTTAGTGCAGTCTTACCTGTCATAAATTGATCTATTGTCTGACCTATTGCAGATTCTAAATATCCTGGGGGAGCATACGGAGTCAAATCTATCATATTTTGTAAAGCTCTTATAGCTTCAGGTGAATTTATATTGGGTTTTAAAGTTCCATCTTCTTTTGACCCTGTAAAGAAATCACCACCAAAAGAATAAAATCTTGGCATAAAATCATTTAGAGGTAAATGTTCATTTGCCAATCCATGAAGAGTTGATCCATACAATTCTGCACTTGGATTATTTAGCTCCTTGGCAACCTCTAAATATTTATCCCAAGTTTTTGGGTACTCCAAACCCTTTTGGTCTAGTAAATCTTTCCTATAAGCCATAATTACAGAGCCGCTGTGCGGACCAGGTATTGCATATAGTGTCCCATCTACTCCAGTGAAGTAAGGAGTTCCAGCTGGATCATCACTCCATTTGCACCAACCATCTTCAAGTTTTGGTATAAAATCCTCAAAATCAAATTCAGGATCTAATAGAACTGGGTCTTCTAAGTATTTTCCCAATGGTTCGAAGTTTTTTGTGGGCAGAAATTCATAGGCTTGCCAATTTGAATAAGATATAACATCATATCCAGTCTCAGCTCTCCAATCTGCAAGTATTTTATCGTGCAACGGACCAGCACCTAGATCTTCAACTATTACATTAATACCAGTCATTTCAGTAAATTTTGGAGCCAATTCTCTAGAAATTTGGTCAAAAACTTCCCCGCTTACATGCACAACACTTATCGTGGAACCCTCCAACCCAAGTTCTTTTGACGCTTTTTCATAGGACCATTCCTCTGCAGCAGTAGTTTCTGCAGCTGTCGTTTCTGCAGCTGTCGTTTCTGCAGCAGGGGCAACTTTACAACCTACTCCTATTGCAATCATCATTGTCAGTATTGCAATAATTGCTGTTATGTATAATAATATTTTTCTCATTTTCTCTCCTTTCTTGACTATATTTTTATTAAGAGAAGTTATTCCAACTAACCTCCTTTCATGTTAATGCCCTTAATATATTAAGAAAGAAAATATTTATTTTTTCTTATGATTTCTAATTACTATCCCTTTCTTTTTATTCTAATTACAATAAGAATTATATTAATTGTGAGATTTTTATAAGAAAGTAAAATTTAATAATATGTAAAAAAATTATATTCAAATTAGCTTATTAAAAATTATCCAATAAACACGAAATTAAAATTATTAAATTAAATATTGACTTATTTTTTTTCTTTACCTATTATAATAATAAAGTGAAAATAAAAATCAATACTGAAAATATTTTCATTTTTATTCAATAATTTATTAATCATGATGAATAATAAAAACTTTCCAATAAAAAATAGAAAAAATTCTTACTCTGACATTTTAATTTCTAAAATAGCCTACCTTTACTATTATAAAGATAGAAATATTAAGGAAATCGCAGATATATATGGAATATCCGC
>JAMCVO010000392.1 GCA_023475715.1 Actinomycetota bacterium | reverse complement strand
TATTTTGCAATTATTACAGCAGTTTCCTTTAAAGATAAGTTTGCTGAACCGAGGGAAGCAGCCAGAATTATAAAAAGCGCAAGTAAAATAAATAATGGTATCAGATATTTCGATGCTCTTTTTCCCAGGCTGTCTATTTTCATTTATATTACAAAAACCTTATTGATAGATAATTTAATATGATAAAAACAATTTCTGTAAGGACGCTGATGCCGCCCAATATGTCTCCGTTTATTCCACCAAGCCTTCCTGTAAAAAACCTGCCGGCTATAATTATAAAGACAAATGTCAAAAGAATAACAAGTGCAGATTTTACTGCTATCAGGATTATCATCATGAGACTTCCATATTGAGAACCAGCTATAATTACACCAAAGTTTTTGGAAAATAAAATTATACCATTAATGGTCGCGCTTGTATCACTGGAATTTAATGCAATGAATGAAAAAGCCAGTTTTGAAAGCAGAAAGATATTAAGTACAGCAAATATTATAGAAAGATATATCGAAGATAATGTAAATATTCCGGTGTTTTTTTCGTTCATAAAAGAAGATGACAGGCTCTTTCCTGATTGGATAGGTTTATATTCTCCAAACAAGTAAAGCATGCTAAGTCTGCCAAAACAAGGCGCAAAAGCTGCTATAAGCAGGAATATAAGCAGTCCGGCAACACTAAAACCTGAGATACCTGCAAACCAGTTTCCTGGCAGCCAATTCACTGCCAGCCAGCCTTCCGTTGCCTGCCCTGCACTGATAGCCAATTTTTGAGGAGAAGAAATAAGCATTACAGCAAGAAAATAATAAAATCCGATTTTTAAGATTATTGTAAAAATTAATATAAGAACTCCAAATACTCCGGTATCTCCTTTTTTCATGATCTCAATAATGCGGGCTTTATCCCTTTCTCCTGAAAATCTGCCGTCAAACATATCTGCAATGCCGTCCATATGCAGCCCCCCTGTAATGATTATCTCAAGGCCGACTAATAGTATTATTATTAAGATGAGCGGGAAAAAGAGCATCGAAATATCTGATACCATTATTTATTTTACTTGCGCTTTTTATAATTCTGGCTGCTTCCCTCGGTTCAGCAAACTTATCTTTAAAGGAAACTGCTGTAATAATTGCAAAATATATTCCGGGTGTTAATTATTTTATTGACCAGCACAGCATAAGTCCACAAAGCCTGAAAATAATAACCCAGATCAGATTACCAAGAATATTCCTTTCCATTTTTGTCGGAATAGGGCTCGCAAGTGCAGGAGTTATTTTTCAGGGAATTTTTAGAAATCCAATGGCAGATCCGTTCATAATAGGGGTATCGAGTGGAGCATCACTTGGTGCAACTATCGGACTCCTGATAGTGTCGGGAATAAACTTCTTAAACCTTTCAGCAGCAAGCATTTTTGCTTTTGGTGGGGCAATAGCAGTAACTTTTCTTGTTTATAATATTTCCCGAATAAAAAACAAGATTTCAGTAGTAACACTGCTGCTCTCAGGGGTAGCAATAAGTGCGCTGATCAGCTCCATCAATTCTTTTATACTGATATTCCGCACCTCCGATCTTGCAAAAGTAATTTTTTGGTTAATGGGAGGGTTTACATCTGCTACATGGCTGCAGTTTTTTATGATCGCTCCGGTAATATTGATCCTTATTATGGCAAGCAGTTTTTTTATGAAGGACCTGAATCTGATTTCTTTAAGTGATGAAAGAGCTTCACAGCTTGGAGTTGAAACTGAAAAGATAAAGAAAATCCTTCTTGTTCTTGCTTCGCTGACTGCTGCTGCTGCAGTATCAGTCAGCGGTATAATTGGTTTTGTCGGCCTCATAACTCCGCATATAATGAGACTTATTGTTGGACCGGACCATAAGGTGCTTTACCCGACTTCCGCAGTTGCCGGTGGTATTGTTCTTTTATTTTCCGATACTATTGCCAGGACAATTCTTTCTCCGCGGGAGATACCTGTCGGGATAGTAACATCCATAATTGGTGTTCCATTTTTTATTTACCTGCTGTTAAGGTCAAAAAGGGAAATTTTTTAGCTAATGAAAGATAAAATTCTTACAATTAAAAACTTAAGTTTTGCATATGATGGATCCAATGTGCTTGACGATATTAATTTTGATGTTGTAAGCGGATGTTTTTTATCAATACTCGGGCCGAATGGTTCTGGTAAGAGTACGCTTATTAATCTGATAAGCAGGGTACTAAAGAATTATAAAGGTGAAATAATAGTAAAGGGCAGGAGCATACAAAATCTTAATTCAAAAGAAATAGCTAAAATTATTGCAGTTGTACCTCAATATTCCAATATCGGATTTAATTTTCTTGTTGGTGAGCTGATCCTGATGGGAAGATTTCCTTATGTATCAAGGTTTGGCAGGGAAAAGAAACAGGATTTTGATATAGTTGAATCCGTAATGGAAAAGACAAAAACTCTTCTGCTTTACAAAAAAAGGTTTAATGAACTGTCTGGCGGTGAAAAGCAAAGGGTTATAATAGCACAGGCTCTGGTGCAGGATACACCAATAATACTGCTGGATGAGCCGACATCACACCTTGATATTAATTTTCAGATTGAAATAATGGACCTTTTTTACAAACTTAATACTGATGAAGGTAAAACCATTATCGGTATTTTCCATGACATTAACCTTGCAGCAAATTACAGTAAAAAAACCATTCTATTAAAAAATGGTATGGTTTTTGGTTATGGAGAAATAAAAGACACAATCACTAAAGAAAATATAAAAAAGGTATTTAACAGTGATGTTTATGTGGGTAAAAATCCATTTACGGGAAAGCTTTACATAAGTCCGACTTTCAATCCTGTTTTTGAAGTGTCCGCTGATACAAGGAACATAAAGATTCATGTAATCGGAGGCGGGGGAGCAGCTTCCCCGATTATTAATCTTTTATATGGCAGAGGGTATACTGTTTCCTGTGGTGTGGTAAATAATTTTGATACGGATCTTGATACCGCCGAAATGCTTGGTATTTCCTATGTCAGCGAAGCTCCTTTTTCTCCTATCAGTCTTTATTCCCGGAGGAGAAATCTGGAATTTATAAAATCAAGCGATGTGGTGATTTTGCCTGAAATTGAATTTGGACATGGGAATTTTCCCAACCTTGTTTCTGTTAAAGAAGCACAGGAGCTTGGGAAAAAAGTTGTTATTATTGAAGGTAAAAGAATAAAAGACAGGGACCATACCGGCGGTAAGGCTGAAAAATTATATAAAAAAATCCTGGAAAATGGCGCAATGATTGTCAGGGATATTTCAGAAATAATTGATAAGATTTAAACCTGCGGTTGCAGTCTTTAGCATTAAAAAGTGTTATTTTTATTTAATTTAGTTATATAATGAAAAGAGAATTTTAAATGGAGTGCAGAAAAGAAACAAATTTGAAAAAATGTAACTGTACATATGAACCATGCGCAAGGAAAGGTACTTGCTGCGAGTGCATCTCTTATCATAAAAATATGGGAGAACTGCCAGCTTGCTATTTCAGT
>JAMCVO010000430.1 GCA_023475715.1 Actinomycetota bacterium | reverse complement strand
TGCTTTTTCATAAATTACCTCCTTTAATTCTAGAGTCAATATTACTAATAATTACTTGATGGCCCAATGGTTTATTTGTAGCTACGCCGAGGCATTAGGTAAGGCAAATATGAAGTTAGAAAACATGAAAAAGCATAATGTAAAAACTGCCATCATCTTCTGGTATTTTTTATTGATTATCATAGATTATCTCCTCTCCCCTGTATTAGTGTCTAAGTCTTTCTCTAAGAACCGAACACCCGCTAAATACTCTTCTTTAATCTGGATCCTGCCGTCTTACTATTATTTTTTTTCTGTTGCTTTGGTAAATTCATTCATTTTCCCCCTATCTCATTATTTTTTTTCATATTCAGCCAGAATCGTATCTACTAATTCCTGCCTAGCTTCTTTGGTAATTGGGAAAGCAGTATCTTTATATTCTTCTCCTTGTTTTTTACTCGGCATAGCTACAAATAAACCATTGGTTCCTTCTAAGACTTTAAAATCCGTAATTACAAAGACATTTCCTAAAGTAATTGAAGCATAAGCTTTAACTTTTCCCTCCTGTTGAGGCTTAAATATTTTTACTTCTGTTATTAGATCTTTCACATTTATTCCTCTCTTTCTTTAACTGATTTAATAAGATATAATTAGGATGTAAGGTCTGACTAGCTATATTAATTAAGTTCCTTCCAGGGCATTTAATTTTTTGCTATGTAGGCCTTATTTTTGCTTTTTCATAAATTACCTCCTTTAATTCTAGAGTCAATATTACTAATAATTACTTGATGGCCCAATGGTTCACAGCCAAAACTTTCAATAGTTTCAGCTATTTTTTTAGCTAAAACCAATTCCAAATATTGCAAATCTCTTAATGAATGACAAGCATAAAGTTCAATATTGCAAACAAACTTCATTAATTTTTCTGTCTCTATAATTACCCCTCCTTTCTATAAATTAGGATAAGCCAAATACTACATAAATCATCAAATTTATACATTTAATTATATCATACATATATATGTACTTCAAGAAAAAACCTTGTAAAAATAGCCCAAAAGACCTAACTTTTCTAAGCTAATTTGACCTTTTGGACTTTTTAATTAGGCATTTGAGATAGATACTTTAAACCTAAAGACTTAGCTTCTCTTAAGTGATATTCTTGATATCTTAAAGCTTCATCAGCTGATGGATAAGGGTAAGCAGTTGCTGGATTCTGAGAATAATCGAAATTAGGAGCTGGAAACAAACTATTAAGTTGCTCTCCAATACTCTTTGCAGCATCCTTACCCATAATTTCTCCTTGTAACATTGCTTTCTGATTCAATAGATCAAATTTCTCTTTAGGAATATTGTTAGTTATAATTTCAAAAAATGTTATATGTGATTCTTCTAAAGCAGGAGCAATAGAACCAAAAAAAATCCAAGAAGCAAAACCTAAACTAGTAAGTAAATTTAAAACATACATGTAAAATAACACTTTAGCAATTTTCTTCATACTCAATCCCTCCTTTTGTTATGTCCCTTCATTTAATTAGGCCTATTCTTAACGGAGAAGCCAAAAGATCAATAAATGAGCCGGATAAAGACCGTATTGTAAGGCTTTTGACAGTCTAAATTCATGGTTAGAAAGGAAGAGGACTATTATAGGTGAAAGGGCTGCAAATAGCTGGATCGGATCATAAAAGAAAACTAGTGTGCATATAAAGGTCCATACTCCTTGACTTAATATCATTTTCTCGCTTTCTTTCTGGATGTGAAACATTAAGATCATTATTATTCCGTATATTCCATACTCAAAATTTAGGTAATTAGAGACTAATAAAATTCCTATAATTCCTAAAGTTTTAACTGATCTAGTATTATGTTTATCGTATATTCTTATTGCTAATAAACCAGCTGCCAAGGTAAAACAAATATTTAGATATTCATTGTTAAATAGTAATGAGTATGGTACCTGGGATATAGCAGCTAAAATTAGTAGCCGAAACAAGTAATTGTTAAAGCTACTTGTTAATTTATATCCTCTTGCTATTCCCCAGGCAAATAATGGAAAAGATAAACGGCCAAGAATAGTTAAAATTAATAGCTCCGGAAAAAAGATAATTCCGATATGATCTAGGATCATCGTTAAGAGAGCTATAAGTTTAATCAACAGATTTCACCTTTGGCCAATAAAGATATCCGAAAAGTTCACCGGTTTCTTCATTAGCAATCTGGTAACACTTTTCACATTCTACCATTAAATTACTTGGCCTTGGAATTCTATAAAAATAATTGTTTAGAACTAAAAGAGAAGCAACTTTTTCCCCTGATTTATGAAATTCAATCCAGTGTTTATTTTCGCCCCATTGTACTAAATCAGGTGTAATTTGCAAAGTAAGAGTAACTGTCTGAACTAGTATTTTAGGGTAGCCCAATTTTTCGATATCTTTAAATAGAACATCTGCCGTTTTCAAGATAACCACTCCTTTCTAAGAATTCTATCTTCCCTAAGTCAGTTTTAAGATTTACTTTTTTCTGGTTGAATTGAGATATCTAATCTAGCATGTAAACAAACCATTCTCATATAATTACTTACTGATAATCCTAATAGTTTTGCCTTTTCCTCAATAATTAAAAATTCTTCATCTGTAACTCTCATTTGCAGTGTTTTTTCTCTTGGTGTAGCTTTGGCCATCATTTTGCCCTCCATACTTTATAATAATGTTTGCAAATTAAACACATTTAAGTTAAATATATCATAGTTTTTGGAGGTTGTTAATTCCAGGATACTTTTTAACTAAAACAAGGGTTTTAATCCTCTTCATACCATCTATTACCATACTTTTGTTGACCAATTCTCATTAAATCCCAATATTTTCGCTTATACTCCTTAGCTTCATTATCAGCATATTTTAGTCTTCTATTTAATCCTTCAATAATTGCAGGATTTTTACTTTTGATTAATTTTTCGGCTTCTCTATATAAGGATCTAATCATGGAGTCTTTTAATATTTGTTCATCTATTATTAATTGCTGCTTCTTAGCTTTCTTAATACAGTTTTCCCCCGCATATATACCTATGTGGGCCGGTATTTCCGCTTTAACCTGGTTGTATAAATCCATTGGCATGACAAAGTAATTATAATGCCCAACAAAGGTTTTCTTGGCCTTGCTTTGAAAGTCCGATTTAGAGACTTTTATCTCATAACACCTCCAAATACCCTTAGTATCATAAGTCATATAATCTACTCTTTCATCACCCCAAAATCCTATAGTGACCTCAAAACAACCAAATATTCCTCCGGCTTTAACTGTAGCTGCCCATATATCTCTTTCTAAGGAAATAGTTAAATCGGATTTTGCCAAGATCAATCGCCTCCTAATTTCTCTTTAGGCCCTGGTCCAAAAATAAGTAGTATTATCTCTCCTTTTATATTTAAGTAAATTATCATCAATAGTCCTGTTGAACCAGTGAGGATAAACCCCACTGGCTGGCTAGTAATTTGATTCAATATATCCGGTTGCAAGATGTTTCAGAAAGTGATTAACATTACCTAC
>JAMCVO010000167.1 GCA_023475715.1 Actinomycetota bacterium | reverse complement strand
TTTAAAGTAGACCACTCCAAATAACCCGATTATAAATAATACAAAACTTACATAAAATATAAAGGCTAAATTCAAATTACTGCTTCTTTCTAATTAATAATATTGATATTATCCACAAAAATAAAATAAAAATGAGCAGAATTACCAGAAAAATCAGTATTCCGTAATTAAAGAAAATTTCATTTGCAATATTGGTAAAACCAACCAGAGTTATAGATTTTGCAGCATTAAACTTTGCAGTATAATCTCCGCTGAACTTAACAAATAAAAATATGAAGCCAGCACAAAATAAGGCTGGCATTATAACAAAGTATACCTTTTTTATTTTTGTACTTAAAGATACTTTTTCACCTACAGCCGCATTCAGATTTTCCTGCTCCTGGTGAATATTTGCATTATGGATATCTGCCGGAGAATAGACTTCTTTTTGAAGGTCATATAAATAAAATATAACCAGAAACAAAATCATTGGTATAAAAAGCAAAAAGAAAAGCTCACCAAAATATAAAGTAAAATCATATATCTGAGCAAAAAAGATGAATGAAAATAAAAAAATAAATTTATTCCTTAGATTTTTTACTATTAACGACAACAGGGCAAATAAGATTATCGCCGATAATATAAAATATTGTGAATTTTTTATAATAATTATGTTTGTAATATTCATTTTACATTAAACTATATATTATTTTATCCAGAAATCCCTTATGGCATATTCTGCTTGCTTTACTAAATCAAGTTTCTCCATCTTAAGGTTTTCCAGATCATATTCCGACATTTGATACCTATAAGACAGTTCAATCGCATTATTTTTACATGCTTCAACACAGTTGCCGCAAAAACTGCACAATCCGAGGTTTAAACAAAATTCCTCCAGGCTGTAGTCACCTTCCTTATATTCCCTTCTGACATTTATACAATTTTGCGGGCAGGCTTTTTCGCAATCTCCGCATCCATTGCAAATGACTTCAAGCGTGTCAAAATTAAGCTTTAATCTTGGCTGTCCTCTGCTTCCTTCATTTACAATTATTTTTTCCCTCGGGTATAAGACAGTTCTTGGCTTTCTGAACAAATTACCAAAATTTATAAAAAAATTTTTAATTATTCTCAACATATTTTAAAAAATAAACAAACTTAAAAATTCATATAATAAAATACACATTTCTTAATATAAAGAAAACAACAGTAATTACAAGATTTACAATTGATAATGGCAGCAATAATTTATAATTTAAATTAAGCAGCTTATTCATGCTGGAAATGTTGGAAATTGCTCTTTCAAACAATATAAGCAGCACAAAAATTAAATAAAATTTTACGGCAACCATTATATCTCCGCTTATCATATAAAACTTTTGCCATCCGCCTAAATATAATATATTAGTAAGTGTTATAAGAAAAAATATGATTAAATAACTTGAAAATCTTGCCGCCAGTTTGGATATTCCCTCTCCTTCTTTATTTATATTATCAAGATACAGGAACTGATTATGTTCAGACAGGTTCAACAATTTTATTTGAAGAAGTATTGAAATAAAAAATACAACAAACCCTACAGGCTGATAAATGATATTCCAGTATTGATATTGGGAGTTGACTATAACATTAAAGTCAAGACTCTTGTTCAATATGATGATTGAAAGTACGGAAAACAATAATGGTATCATTAATGAAAGCATATGCATTATTCTTCTTAAAAAATCGCTTAAGACAAAATTATATTTTGTATAAGAAACGGAAAATACTCTGAAAATCAAAAGCATTATATAAAGCACCAGAGCAATAAAAAGATTTATATCTGAATCAATTATTGAAAGATTAAGCGTAATTGGGACAACAGACCATAAAACAATCGGGAAAACAAAAATTAATATGTCCCAGATTGAAAATGGAAATTCCTTTGCCAGATATTTCAGAGAGTTTGAAAACGGGAAGCCTATACCTCCTTTTTTATAACCTTTATACCCTCTTCTTAATTCAATTCTAGAAACAATTTTGTTATTTAGAAAAGAAACTATATATAAGTTTATTCCCAAAATCAGTATTATATATGCAATTTTCTTCAATAAAATTAACATACGATATTATTCCTGCACAATCAGATTTTTTAATTTTAATACATTTCCTGACTTTCAATACCAAAACTTGATACAACCGGCAGCAGCTCATCAACACTGCAAGAAACTAATGATTTCTCACATGCAATAATATCATTTCTTGCAGGCCCCATAGGAATTATTTCTATTTCCTTGTTTTCCTTGATATCAATAAATAATTTAAAAATCCCATGCGGACATTCGACGGTCGAAATAACAGGTGAGGGAATCAATTCAAGATTTACCGGATTAATCATTTTCCCTATTGGACCCAGAGGCATTGCCTCAATTATTTCGCCGGTTATTTTTAAAGACTGATATATTTCCTTAAACCTGATAAATATTCTGTCAAAGCTGTCTCCGAATCTTCCCAGCGGAACTGTAAAAGAAAAATCCTTATACAATAAATAGTTCTCAGTCTTTCGCAAATCAAATCTTATCCCCGATGCCCTCAGGTTTGGACCTGTCAGTCCTGATATCTTTGCAGTTTTACTATCAACTATTCCTTTACCTCTCAATCTTTCAAGGAGGACAATATCACTGAAGAATATGTCTTCTATTCTTTTTATGCCTTTATAGAATGGTGGAATAAGTTTATGAAGCGAGTCAAGGACGCTGTCTTCAACATCCTTTTTAACACCACCGATTCTTATGAAATTAGGTATCACCCTTGAACCTGTAATTAATTCAAAAATATTTAATATTTTTTCTTTTTCTGTTAAAGCATAATTGAAGACCTTCATATTACCCATAACCAAGCTCATGCTTACAATATAAGAAAGGTGGCAAATAATTCTTGACAACTCACATAAAAGCATCCTGATATATGCAGCTCTTTTCGGAAGCTTTATCTGCATCAAACTTTCTATTCCCTGGCAGAAACATAATTCCGGATAGACTCCGGCTTTATAGTCAAGATTATTTAACATTGACATAATCTTGCTTATTTCCTTATTGCTGAAAACTATGCCGGAATTATAACGGCTGATCTCATCACAGAGATAAGCACTTTTTATGACATCGTCATCTAACGAAACATAGATATCAAAAGTATCCAGAGTTTCCGGAAGCTGACTGAAAATGACTAAATCATTATTTATATCTTTAATATAATCTCTGTCTGAATAATATTGTGAAAATTCAAAAATTTTTTTAAGCGAGTTGGTGATACTTTTAAAATCAGAACCTAAAAAAGATACTGTATTTTTTACTTTTATATTTAATGTTATTAGTTTTTCATAAGAAAACAAAATAATGATCAGAAAATTGCTTGCTTCTTTGTATTTAATCCTGCTTAATACATTAAAATTAAAATCATGATTATTTTTCAGACTTTCCAGAATATCCGGCAGATTCTCATAACTTACTTCAAAAAAGATATCTTTACCAAAATTGTAAACTATTCCTATTTTATTGCCGAAATAAAA
>JAMCVO010000371.1 GCA_023475715.1 Actinomycetota bacterium | reverse complement strand
TAAGAGGAGAGGCAGGATTTCAATGTGCCTGAATAGACCCTGAACATGGAAATCTTACCGACAAACGGGTCTGCTATAGTCTTGAATACAATAGCCGAAAGTGGTCCGTCAGCAGCTGCCTTTATATCAACAACCTCATCAGTTCCAAACTTCTTACCTTTAATAACCGGTTTGTCTGCCGGTGACGGCATATATCCGGCAACCGCATCAAGCAGTGCCTGGATACCAAGGTTATTTATTGCCGATCCGCAGAACACCGGTACCAGTGATCCGCTTCCGATACCAATTCTCAAGCCCTTTAGAATCTCCTCGTGTGTAAACTCCTCACCGCCGAAGAATTTCTCCATAAGCCCCTCATCCGTTTCTGCGATAGCTTCATTCAAAGCGTCCCTTATACTTGCAATTCTATCATTTAAACCGGCAGGAATAGCTATATCAACCAGCTTATCCTTTTCGAATTTTTTCGCATTCATATTGATGACATCAACAAATCCAACAAACTTTTCACCCTCAACAATCGGAATCTGAAAAGCAACAATACCTTTGCCGAAAGTGTTGACCAACTGGTCCATAACAGCAAAAAAGTCGGCATTTTCTTCGTCCATTTTACTGACGAAAATCATTTTAGGTACGCCCTGTTCATCTGCATATGCCCATGATTTTTCTGCACCTACAGAAACGCCGCCCTTGGCAGGGACCAGAATCAGGGCTCCATCTGCGACCCTCATTGCCTGTTTGACTTCTCCAACAAAATCAAAGTATCCAGGGGTGTCGATAATATTAATCTTAAAATCTTTCCATTCACAAGGTGCCAATGCAGTGCTGATTGAAATCTTTCTCCTGATCTCTTCCGGATCATAGTCCGTTGTGGTTGTACCCTCCGCTACCTTGCCAAACCTGTCGAGTACCCCTGTATTAAACAACATCGCTTCAGCAAGGGTAGTTTTTCCCGCTCCGCCGTGGGACAAGAGGCATACATTGCGTATTTTTTCCATGGCATAGTCTTTCATAAGAATTCCCCCTTAATTGATTACTGTTTATTGCTGTAATTTGTAGCCCGTCAAAGATTGCCAACTTTAATTATAATACCCATAATAAGGAAAAATAATTCATAAGTTTCAGAATCAATAGCTACAATATTAAATTTAGAGAATAACATTTATTATTATTCTATTTTTTTTTGCATTTTCCCTTTTTTTTTATAGTGAATTTTAAAAATATTCTTAATCAGCATACTTTTTCGATTTGCATGCTGCTCGACCCTCTGTCGTTATTTTTATTGACATTTCCGTTGTCTCATTGTAAATTTAAGTTAAGGAATGGGTAAAAAACAATGAATAGGAAGAGAGTTCAAATATGGAAGATAAAAAAGTTGCCATAATAGGCCTTGGCTTGATCGGAGGCTCACTTGCCAGAGCTTTGCACGAGCGTTTGGGCATTACCCGTATTATAGCAGTCAACAGGAGCTTGGTGTCCATTCAGCAGGCTATAAGCGACGGAGTAATATCTCACGGCTTTACTGAAATAAATGAACAGGTATTGGCATCGGATATAATTTTCATATGCACTCCTGTCAAGAGAGCAATAGAATACCTTGAATCGATTACCGGCAAGGTGCGGCCTGATTGCATAATTACGGATGTGGGGAGCACAAAGGCGGAAATCATTGATTATGTTAATAATTTAAAATCACCGCCCTGTTTCATAGGAGGCCACCCAATGGCCGGAACTGAAAAAGCCGGTTATTCGGCGGGCTTCGCTCATCTTTTTGAAAATGCCTATTATATAATGTCTCCCTGCAAAAGCACCACTGAAGATGCTATTGCATTAATGACTGAAATCATCAATGGAATAGGTGGCATACCTGTAGTACTTGATGCACTGGAGCATGACAAAATAACCGGAAGCATAAGCCATGTACCCCATATCATAGCTTCAGCACTTGTAAATGCGGTAAAAGCAGTGGATTCCAGTGGAGGGAAAATGCAAATGCTTGCAGCCGGTGGGTTTAAGGATATTACAAGGATTGCATCGTCAAACCCCGAGGTGTGGGAAAGCATTATTTCCAGCAATGTTCAACAGATAAAGGACATTTTACATGTTTATGGGGAAATTCTCAGAAACTTTGAAAAATATATGGATAGCCGTGATTCGAAAAAAGTATATGATTTTTTTGAAACTGCTAAAAATTATCGCGATTCGTTTTCGGAAAACAGGAAAGGTCTTATAAGTCCTTCTTGCGAGATTATAGTCGATGTTATCGACAAGCCGGGTATTATAGGTGAAATTGCTACGCTCCTGGGCAGAAACAATATAAACATCAAAAACATAAGTGTTTCAAACAGCAGAGAATTTGAGCAGGGCTGCCTCAGGATAACTTTGCCGGGTTTTGAGAGTGTAGATATTGCATTTGCCTTACTCGTCGATAAAGGCTACAAAGTATACAAAAGTAATTGAAAAATAAACCGGCCGGATTCAAATCGGGCCGGTTTTAATTTTATATATTAATTTTTTCGTTGAGTTTGTATCCCAGAACCATTAAACTATCGCTTAAATGTACGTTTTCTATTATTATATCATAAGGGAGCTTCAGGTCGGTGGGGGAAAAATTCCAGAGGCCTTTTATCCCTGACCGCCCAACCTTATCTGCAGTTTCCGAGGTATAATCATGGGGTATGCAAAGCATTGCAATATCAACCTTGTTGTCCTTTACAAATTCGTCCAGAGTGTCCAGGTGCATTATTTCCACGCCCTTTATACTCTTGCCTATTATATTTTTATCTATATCAAATATGCCTATCAGCTTAAAGCCCCTTTTTTCAAAGTTCGCGTAGTTGGCAAGAGCCCGTCCCATATTTCCTGCACCTATGATTACTGTCGTATAATGATTATTAAGACCCAGAATATTTCCAATTTCGTTGTAGAGCAGTTCTACATTATACCCGTATCCCTGCTGTCCGAATCCTCCGAAGCAATTCAAATCCTGACGCACCTGTGAGGCAGTTATCCCCATTCTGGCACTTAGCTCCTTCGATGAAATGCGTGTGATATCCATCCTCAGCAAATCAGCAAGGTATCTGAAATATCTCGGCAGCCTTCTCACAACAGCAATTGAAACCTTTTTTTTCAAGTTCATCTTTTCTCCACCCCATTTGTCACTTTATATATACTGAAAGAGGCGATAAAATCGCATTTTTAAATTTACAAGTTTTAATTGCCTTTACAAAGCAGTATAATTATATCATTCTTGTTATTTTATTGTCAATATTGCCCCTTCCGTGCTTTTTTGTTAAAATAGCAATAGGCTCAGCGACAAAACAGACCTGATGTTTGGTCACTCATCACCGGTTGCTTTTAATGCTGATGTCAATCAATAAAATTAATGGTGGTATTATGATAATTTTGGGGTGTAATAATATATCCTTATCTTTCGGAGTTAATAAAATACTGCTTTGTAAAGGCAATTAAAACTTGTAAATTTAAAAATGCGATTTTATCGCCTCTTTCAGTATATATAAAGTGACAA
>JAMCVO010000443.1 GCA_023475715.1 Actinomycetota bacterium | reverse complement strand
TGGAACAACACCCGCATTAACAATTGCCCATACAACCTTACTTGCAACGTTTGCAGGCGCTATTAATGGCGCTACAACTGTTACAGCCGGTACAGGAATTACTGCAACTACAGGGGATATTGTTGCCTCAGCAGGTAATATTAGCACTTCTATTGGATCAATTACTTCTGCTGCATCATTAACAGCAACTAGTGGAAATATAACAGCAACTAGTGGAAATCTAATTATTTCTAATCCTGCAAATGGTATTCAACTTAATATTCTTTCAAATGCAGGCGCTTCTCCTGTAACACTTGATGGATTAAGTGGAATAGTTACATTTACAGGAATAAGTATAGCGGCTGGAGCAACTCAGACAATAACTATTAATAATAGCTCGGTTGGAGGATCATCTACACGCGTATTATATTGGTGGGAAGGAGCTACTACCGGATCTGCTTTATCCCTTCAAAGCATGGTTCCATCCGCAGGTGCTATGGCATTTACTTTTACTAATGGAGCTGGAGCTACAACTTCAACTGCTGATATAAAGATTGGTTTTATACAGTTAACCCCTTAGAAAGATATAAAGGAATAATAAAATGAGCTTTAGCAGTATAAAAATTAGTGCATTACCAACGGCATCAAATGGATTAGTTGCTGGAGATATTATTCCAATCGTTCGTGGTGGGGTAACAGATAAAGCTATTCTTACATTCTCAGCAGATGCCAATGGGAATATATCTATTTTGAATCCATCTTTAACTCCTGGTTATGCAGCATCTCTTGTAGTTACAAATGTTGATACCACTAATCCTGACTCAAACGCATATTTATCTGCTGCAACGGCAGGTTTAAGTGGCGGGGATCCATATGCAATATTTACTATTATTGGTGGTAATACTTGGGCACTTGGAGCCGATAATTCAAATGGAGGTAAATTTGTTATTGCAAATTCAAATTCCTTAGGAACTAATGATGTTTTAATACTTGGAAGCGATTTAAGCACTACTTTAAATGGACTTACCAATATTCAAGGAGCTTTAAATATATTTAAATCCCTACCTGGAGGAAATCTTGCTGTTACTATTCAGAATACTAGTAATACTACATCATCAACTGTTGGATTAAATATTGTTACCGGCGCTTCTGCTGGAAATCCACAATTAGCATTTACAGGTGCAACTACCTGGGCACTAGGAACAAATAACGCCGATTCAAATTCATTTGTAATATCTAATTTTGGGGCACTAGGAACAAATAATGCAATTAGGTTTGATACTTCATTGAATTCTACTTTTTCAGGAAATATGAATGTAACCGCAGCAGCTGTTGGTTCTCCATTAACAATTCAGATTTATAATACTGATAATACTTCTGGAACATCTGATGCTCTTTTAAAGACACAGGTAGGAGGCGCCTCAGGTGGTGATCCGCATGTTTTATATACTATTGGGGGTGGGGTACAGAATTGGGTTACAGGTATCGATAATTCAGATTCAGATGCATTTTTATTTGCAGCATCAGCAGCATTAGGTACAACTAATGTATTAAGATTGGGAACAGACTTAAGTGCTAAATTTTATGGCACTGTTACGATGCCATCTCAACCAGCATTTTCTGCTTATCTTGCTACCACGGCTATAAATAAAACAGGGCTCGGTACATCATATCAATTAGGTACTGATGCATTAACAGAAATATTTGATCAATCAAATAATTTTAATATAAATGGTACTTTTACAGCACCTGTTACTGGTAAATATACACTAAGTGCTGGTATTACTTTTGCAAATATGACGGCTGGAATTGTAGATACATGCACAATTGCAATTATTACTACAGCTAGAACTTATACTCAAAGTTTCCCTAAACCAGCTGGGGTAACACAGATGGGTGTAAATTTAGGTGGTATGTTAGTTGATATGACTGCCGGAGATACAGCTGTTGTAGCTGGAGCAGTTACTGGAGAAGCGGGTGATACAGTAAGCATTTTAGGTGGTTCCGCAATTGTTACTTATATTAATGGAAAATTAGATTGTTAAAGAGTGATTAAATGAAACAAGATTTTATTAAAAAATATTTTAAAGATATATTGATAATTTCTTTTATTTTAGGTGGTTATGCTATGCAATTTACTTATATGATGACTCAAATTAGTTCTTTATCAATTAAAGTTGATATTTTGCAGGATCAAGTAGCATCTCAAGGTCAACAATTAATCTATATGAATGATTCATTTAAATGGTTAAGAGAGAGGATTTCATAATGTTTGCTGCATTAATTCCTTCTCTATTATCTTCTGGAGCTGAAATATTAGCTAAAGCTATTGGGACATCACAAGAGAATAAAGTAGTAAAGATAGTACAAGATACGCTTGGAACTATTGACAATACACCTGAAGCATTAAAAACAGCTTTAGGATTGATAACTCCTGAACAACAATTGGCTCTTAAAAAAGCAAATAATGATTTTATCTTGGCTGAAAAAAATATTGATTTACAAAAAATTCAAGCAGAAGAACAGACCGTACAAAGTGCTCAAACTATGGCCATTCAAATGGCAGATAAAGATCCTGAATTAGTAAAACCAGTTAATTTATTTGCCTATGTCAGCGTACTTCTTTTAGTAATTATGGTAATTGGATTATTTATCCATGGTGTTTTCTCTGATGGAGAACGAGATATGGTAATTCTTATGATTTTTAGTTTTATTAAAGCAAATGAAAAATTCAGACTGGGAAATACGGGGGACAAAGACTGATCCCCCCCATTTTTTATACTGATACAGGAGTTGCCTGATTATCTTGTATAACGTCACCAGAAACATTATTTTCATCTGCTATCATTTCATTTAATTGAGATCTTAAATCAATAGTAAATGAAGCTGATAATTCATTTTCAAGTGCTTTTGAATGCGCTTCTAATTTTGTATGTTCAAAAGTTCGCATAGCTTTAGGATCTTGTTGAGATCTTTGAAAGAATTCTTCTCTTAACGGCGCTAATTGTACTTGTAGATCACAGAAAAGCTTATACATAACTTTTTGTTCTTCTGCTGTTGGAACTTTTACTTCACCTTTTTGCATATTTTTTCTCCTTTAGTTGTTGTGTTAAATTATTTATTTTTATCGATACCATTATTTTTCGATTCCTTGAATTTTTGTAAAAATTTATCTAGTTGAGCACCTTCATATTTAAATTCTTTGACTGTTGACATGAGCGCATCAATGATCTTATCGATGCATGTGCATTCTTGATTCTCGAATTGAGAATGCTTATTTTCTTTAAAATCAAAAGGATCCAGAATCCATTCATTTAATTTTATTGCTTGGCATTTAGAACAAATATATTCATCTCTTAAGAAACCTAGTTTCCCCATATCTGGTTTTCCTATCCAATCATGCTCACATTTTGATTGACAACCTGTGTCATTATCTTTGTCAACCTTAGGGTCGTTTATTGTCAACTTATTTCCAAGTAATTCAGGATATTTTTCTTTAAGATTACAGTGAGTTTTAGTAGCAATAGCACTTATTTCTTTCAAAGATCTCA
>JAMCVO010000726.1 GCA_023475715.1 Actinomycetota bacterium | reverse complement strand
TTTTAAGCTCCCGGCATTATTAATTGTTTCCGAAGAAATTTTAGCCGGACTTTTTATTATCAATCCATCATATCCCTTTATTTCATTATCGAGTTCTGAAGCAGTCAAGTCCTTCTTAACATCAACCTCAAATTCTTCGCTCAATATTTTAACTGCTTCTTCTGAAATATCTTCGGTTATTAAAATTTTTTGTTTATGCTCCATCTTGTTTCCTCATTTAAAAATTTGTTTTAATTTTAATATCACTGTATTAATTGCAATATATTAATGGCATGCATAAAAACCAGATTAATTAAAATCAAAAACATTTATTTATTTTTTAATATTTTTACCTCTTACACAGGCTATCATACCGGTTCTTACAAATTCAAGTATACCGTAGGGCTTGAGCAGCTCTTTAAAGGCATCTATTTTGGTTTCTCCCCCTGTTAACTCAAGAGTTATGGAACTCTTGGCTACATCAACTACATTGGCTCTGAAGATATTTGCTATTTCCAGAATTTCCGCCCTGCTTTTATTCTCGGTATTTACCTTTACCAAAACCAACTCTCTCTGAATCGAGTAATTGGGATCGAGCTTCTGTATTTTTAATACGTTAATTAATTTATGCAACTGCTTTGTTACCTGCTCAGCTACATCTCCGTCCGTATTAACTACAATTGTAATCCTTGATATTTTTTCATCGTCTGTCGGGCCTACTGCAAGACTTTCTATATTAAAACCTCTCCTGCTGAAAAGCCCTGATATTTTTGCCAGAACACCTGATTTATTTTCAACTAAAACAGAAATTATATGGTTCATTTTTTCACCTGCTTATGATCTAACATTTCACTAATCGGAGCACCTGGTGCCACAAATGGAAAAACATTCTCATCCGGATCAATCCAAAAATCTATCAGTACCAGATTTCTGATGCCCATTGCTTCTTTAATTGTCTTTCCGATATCCTTCTTTTCCTTAACCCTGAATCCAACCCCACCATAAGCTTCTACAAGTTTTACAAAATCAACACAACCTCTTACGCAGGTTTCAGAATATCTTTCATTATAGAACAACTCCTGCCATTGTTTAACCAGCCCAAGACTGCCATTGTTTAAAAGAATAATTTTTATTGGTAGCTTATTAACAACCGCAGTTGCAAATTCCTGTGATATCATTTGTATACTCCCATCTCCCGCAATATCAAACACCATTTTATCCGGCCTGCCAAACTGAGCTCCTATTGAAGAAGGAAATCCATAGCCCATAGTCCCAAGTCCACCGGAAGAAATAAATGTTCTTGGTTCAAGAACTTTATAATGCTAAGGCAAGAGTATTTGATTCTGGCCGACTTCGGTGCAGATAATCGCATCCCCTTTTGTCAGACTTTGCAAGGTTTCGATAATAAAACCTGGTTTAATTAAATCGGTATCTTTATCATAATAAACAGGATATTTTTTCTTCCAGTTTTCTATCTCACCAATCCAGGGTGAAAAATCTACAGGTCCTTTTTCCGAATTAATTTTTTTATATTCAACAATTAAATCCGATAAAACCGACTTTGCATCTCCTACTATTGGTATCGCCACTTTTACATTTTTTCCTATTTCCGCCGGATCAACATCTATGTGTATTATTTCCGCGTTCTTTGCAAACTCACTTAATTTGCCAGTTACCCTATCGTCAAATCTTACTCCGATTCCTATTATTAAATCAGTGTCTACAAATGCCATATTTGCATATCTTGTTCCATGCATTCCAGCCATTCCCATTGATAATTTTTTATCTTCCGGATATGAACCTTTACCCAGTAAAGAAGTTATTACAGGTATTTTTGCATAATCTGCAAATTCCCTTAAAAGATTGCTGGCATTTGCGGAAATTACACCGCCTCCTGAAAAGATTACCGGTTTTTTGCTGTGATAAATTTTAACGGCAGCTTCTTTTATCTGTTTTAAATTACCCTTTATCGTAGGCTTATATCCTGGCAAATTAATTTCACCTTTTATCTGCTCGTCAATCAATGCTTTCTGGACATCAACAGGGATATCTACCAATACCGGACCAGGCCTGCCGGTAGAAGCAATATAAAAAGCTTCTTTAATAACATTTGGAAGTTCTTTGACATGCTTAACCAGATAATTATGTTTTGTTATCGGCGCTGTAATACCGGTAATATCAGCTTCCTGAAAGGAGTCTGTTCCGATCTCGCCGGTTGAAACCTGTCCTGTAATAGCAACAATCGGCACCGAATCCATATAAGCATTTGCAATACCTGTTATTAAATTAGTTGCACCCGGACCGGAAGTAGCCATGCAGACACCCGTTTTGCCTGTTGCACGTGCATAACCATCCGCCGCATGTGCCGCACATTGCTCATGTCTGACTAATATATGCTTGATCTTTTTTTCATCATATATTGCATCATATATAGGAATTACTTTGCCGCCGGGATATCCGAAAATATATTCTACTCCTTCATTTTCAAGACATTTCATTAACATTTTTGAGCCGTTAATCTTGCTCATTTTTTCTCCTGTTTATCTTTTTAACATTTACCTGTTTAAATACATTAAAAACCTTAACTAAAATTTACCAAACTTTAAAAATTTTATGTTTATATCTGAATTTATAAATTATAATACTTCATTTAATTACAATTTAATAATGAAAACAATATTTATAAATTTTCTAAGACTGTTATAAATAACCTTTTAATTAACAACCCAAAAGAGTTACTGAACTATTGCCCCTTTGGAAGCTGATGTCACAAGTTTGGCATACCTGCTTAAATAACCCTCTTTAATCTTGCTTTCAGGGACCTTCCAATCTTTAAGTCTTTTTTTGATTTCTTCATCCGGAACTATCAAATTAATCTTGCTGTTATCAATATCTATCTCTATAATATCTCCTTCATTGACAATAGCCAGGGGGCCTCCGGCCATAGCTTCCGGTGAAATATGTCCTATCGAAGCGCCTCTTGTAGCACCCGAAAACCTGCCGTCAGTAATAAGAGCCACCTCCTTATCCATTTCCATACCGGCTATTGCAGAAGTAGGGGCAAGCATCTCCCTCATTCCGGGTCCACCTTTGGGACCTTCATATCTTATTACTATTACATCTCCTGGATTAATTTTGCCATCCATAATAGCCTTTACCGCCTCTTCCTCTCCATTAAATACTCTTGCCTTGCCTTTGTGATGATACATGGAAGGATCAACAGCCGACTTTTTTACTACCCCGCCTTCCGGTGCAATGTTTCCATATAATACTTTTAACCCTCCATCAGGAAGATAAGCATCATCAACGGTTCTTATTACTTTTTTATTTGATATTTCGATGTTTTTAATATTTTCTTTAACTTTTCTTCCGGTAACAGTAAGCAATTCTCCGTCAATCAAATTATTTTTTAACAACTCATTCATCAAAGCTTCGATGGGACATATTTCACCGGAAGCTATGGCCGGAGGCCCCCTGGCTATTGTCAATGAAGGAGATATTATAGAGATAGATATTGATAACAGCAAGATTAATTTGATAGTTCCGGATGAAGAAA
>JAMCVO010000388.1 GCA_023475715.1 Actinomycetota bacterium | reverse complement strand
AGATATTACAAATGTCATTTCTTTAGCTACTTCTTCAAATATGTCAAGATTTACGGTTTTAAATGAAAGACCGCTTTTCCTTAAAATCTTCAGCATGATCTCCTTGCCTGCATTTAACGATTCCTGTCTTTCTTCTCTGCTGAACCATTGCTTGATTTTATTTATAGCCTTTGCAGTTTTTACTACATTCAGCCAGTCCCTGCTTGGACCTTTTGGAGTTTTTGAAACTATAATCTCAACAATGTCGCCATTCTCCAGCATTGTTTCAATGGGTACCATCTGGCCGTTTATTTTTGCACCGATGCAGTTCTGTCCGATATCCGTATGAATTGCATAAGCAAAATCAATTACAGTAGACTTTCTTGGAAGGTTTACAACCTTTCCCTTAGGAGTAAATACAAATACCTCATCCTCAAATAAATCCAGTTTCAGCGATTCCATATAGTCCTGGGGATTTTTTAATTCCTTTTGCCAGTCAAGAAGCTGTCTTATCCAGGCAATTCTTTTATCAAATTCATCAAGTTTTACATCCCCTTCTTTGTATTTGTAATGTGCTGCAATACCATACTCGGAAATTTTGTGCATTTCAAAAGTTCTGATTTGAATTTCTATCGGCACACCTTTCTTGCCGATAACAGTTGTATGCAATGACTGGTACATGTTAAATTTAGGATTGGCGATATAATCCTTAAATCTGCCTGGAACAGGTTTCCATATTGAGTGGATGATTCCTAGTACACCGTAACAGCTCTTCACATCATTTACGATTATCCTTATGGCTATAAGGTCATAAATATTCTCAAATGTTTTATTCTGAATGGTAAGTTTATTGTAAATACTGTAATAATTTTTTACCCTTCCGCTTATTTCAGCATAAATACCGACTTCGCTTAATTTTTCCTTCACTGTTTCTATTGCTTCATCGATTAATTCTTTACGCTCCTCTATTTTTTCACTAAGCATCTTTTTTATTTTTACATACTGCCTGGGATAAAGATACTTGAAGCTTAAGTCTTCCAGCTCTGATTTAATCTGAAAAATACCCAGACGATGGGCTATCGGAGCATAAACTTCCAGCGTTTCAATTGATTTCAGCTGCATCTTTTCTTTGCTTAATGAAGAAAGAGTCCTCATATTATGCAATCTGTCAGCAAGTTTTACAATAATTATTCTTACATCCTCAGACATTGCAATAATCATCTTTCTTAAGTTCCCGACCTGTCTTTCTTCTTTTGTATGAAAGATAATTTTTTCCAGTTTCGTAACACCGTTTATAATATTAGCTATTTCTTCACCAAACTCCTCCTTCACCTTTTCAACTGTAAAATCAGTGTCTTCAACAAGATCATGAAGAATAGCTGCAATAATTGATGCTTGATCAAGTTCTATGCGTGCAAGGATTTTAGCAACTTCAAGAGGATGCATTACAAAAGGTTCCCCTGATTTTCTATACTGGTTCGTATGGTATTTTTTTGCAATCAGGTATGCCTTATAGATAAGAGTTTCATCTAACTTGGGGTTATATGACTTTATTGAAGAAATAAGTTCTTCATAATTTTTGTCAATATCGTATGCTTCCATATTCCGCAAAACAATATTATTTTCAATTTCTTCATCAGATCTTTCAGGTAAACTCATCATTCCCTCAAACCTATTTATGATATGCTAAAAAATAATAAAAATGATTTATATTATTGCCTATAAATATATTTTAATAAAATAAATCCAAAATAACTAATTGTAAATAGGGTGTTTGTCCATAGGTGTTTTCATCAATATTAAATAAAAAGGAAACAGGGGTATCGATATCTATATTATCTATATTTGAAGCAATTTCATCGTTTATGTTGAAAAATATGGCTTTTTTATAAGATCCTTTGTTCTTTATTTTAAAGCTTACATGTTTTTTGTTTTTTAAAAAATTTTTATCCGTAATTTTACAATTTCTGATCAAAAAAACAGGTTTGGAATTTCCAATCCCGAACGGTTCCAGAAGTTTTAATTGCTTTGCCAGGTCATTTGTTAAATCATCGAAATCAATTTCCATATCGTAATAATATTTCTTTCCAATCTTTAATTCCGATAGTTCTTCCACAGCAATTTTTATCATTTCATCTTTAAACAGGTCATAATTATTAACGTTTTTCATCTGAGGCGAAATATTTTTATCAGAATCAGCATTTAACGTTACTCCGCATGCCATTTTGTGTCCGCCAAATTTTTCAAAAAAATGATTGACCTTATTTAGATTTTCAAACAAATCAAATTCTTCGATACTTCTTCCTGATCCTTTGTATTTTCCACTGTCTTCCTTAAATAATATGACTGGTATATTCAATTTTCTTACCAGATCCGAAGCTACAATTCCCAGCAACCCTTCGTGCCATGTTTTTGACTTTTCAATAAATATTTTTTGACATTTTGTTATGTATTCGAAATCATATTCATTATTTTCAAGTATTCCAGCCAGCATTTCTTCCTGCATTTTCCTTCTTTTATCGTTAAATTCATTAATTTTACAAATGAGGTTTTCATCTTCGTATGAGTCACACGTCAGAAGTTCCAGACTTTTTGATGCATTTTCAATTCTACCAGAAGTGGGTGCTATAATAAAACCGATATCGTAAGTTGTTAAATTTTTCTTTTCGGGTAATACCGATTCTATTAATTTTTTTATTCCGGTATTTTTTGTATTTTTAAGAATTTCAAGCCCCCACTTGACTATGAGCCTGTTTTCATCTGTAAGTGGCATCAGATCAGCAATTGTGGAAATTGCAACAAGATCGATTAAATTGGTGAGATAATTTTTTTCAAATAATTTTTTTAATCTTTCATCCAGTCTCATAAGAATGGCATTTATAAACTTAAACGTCACCCCGGCTCCGCTTAAATATTTAAAAGGATATTTTGAATTTAAACTTTGAGGATTTACCACAATAAAATGCTTGAGATCGGTTTTTGCAGAAGGGCCAGACTCTTTTGCTATCTTGTGATGATCGCAGACAATTATATCCAGATTACTTAAATCCCTGCTTATGTAATCTTTGACCTCATTACTGTTTGAACCGCAATCCACACATATAATCAGAGCAGTACCGGGGTTTTTCTTTTCAAGATTTTTAACAAATTTTAGGCTGATATCATAACCATCTTCTACCCTGTCAGGAATATAAATTTCCGCCTCAATTCCTAATTTTTTTAAAAATCCAAATATTAAGGCAGAACTTATTATACCGTCAGCGTCATAATCTCCAAAAATTAAGATTTTTTCTTTATTGTTTACAGCTTTTAATATTCTGTCAACTGCAATATCCATATCTGACAGAAGGAAAGGGTCATAAAAATCTCTCCCTTGTGGCGTTTTTAAAAAATCGTTAATTTTTTCTACAGTATCAATTCCTCTGTTGACAAGAATTCTTATTAAAACTTCAGAATACTGCAACAAAAAATCGGGGTATTCTAAGGGTTGAGGATATTCTTCCTTTTTAATTGAAATCCAGTTTTCTGGTATTTCCGGCATATTATTTTTTATACTTGCCGGAAT
>JAMCVO010000233.1:1600-3559 GCA_023475715.1 Actinomycetota bacterium | reverse complement strand
CTGTAAGAACGGCAGATGCTGCATAAACAAACCTCGATCTTTCTTTTCCTAACCGCACAACTATGTTTCTTTTACCTGTTTGTATATCGGCAGAATAATCAGGGAACTCATTGATCAGGATCACATTAAAGATTGTAAGTGCAACAGGTATGGAGATCCAGTTCGCAAGATTATTAAATTTCTGTGTCTGTATGTAAAAAGCTGTCGCTACCGGAAGCCATCCGTAGCAGAAACCGATAAAGACTTCCCCAAGCCCTCTTGATACCCATCTGAACGGTGGATTGGAATAGAAGAAGCCAATAAATATGCCGAGAGCTCCAAGCGGAATGGTCCAAACTCCCGTCTTAAAATAAAATTGAAGCAAAAGTCCTATAACAACAGCTGCACCAAGAGCAATAAAAGAACCTATTTTTGCATACTTTTTCGGCAGAGCATTTTGTGCAATGACCTGGCTTCCGCCGGAAAATGTATTTTTATCAAGTTTTGCAGCCAGTTTGTCTTCAGCTATATCATAGTATTCCCCATTATAGTACGTAAGCAGCATAATAAGGATGACTGAGAAAATTGACAGCAAAAATACGGGAAGGCTGAATAATGAAGATACTCTGTCAGCAAGAACAGTCCCAAGTACAAATGGCATAATGCCTACAATGTGAAACGGGGGCCTGGACATCACAAAGACCTGTTTAATTGTGTTGCTTTTTAAGTTTATAGCGCTATCAGACATAAGACTCCTTTGCTTTTTTTAATGATTATCTAATATATTTTTTGATTATAATACTAAAAATAAAATAATTTTACTTTTTTGATAATACTATTAAAATAGTAGCATATAAATTTATACTAAAAATGATGAAGAATCAATAAAAAGGAAAAAATGAAGCTTTCCACAAGGAGCAGATACGGCACAAGGCTTGTTTTTGAGCTTGCTTTGAAATTTAACCAGGGACCTGTATATTTAAAAGACATCAGCAGTTCGCAGGAAATTTCTCTCAAATATCTGGGTCAGCTTATAATACCATTAAAAATTGCAGGAATTATCAAATCTTCAAGAGGTGCGCATGGAGGATATTATCTGGCAAAATCACCCGAAAAAATTAAGCTGATTGAGATTGTCGAAGCTCTTGAAGGTCCTTTTTATTTTGTCGAATGCCTTGAAAATCCTGATATTTGTTCAAGGTACGATAAATGCATCACGCGCACATACTGGAATGAAATAAATCAGCTTTTTGTTAAAACACTTAATGGCGTAACACTACAGGATATGATATATAAATATGAGGTTATGAACGAACCGGTAAAATAAATATTATATCTTTGTTTGCAATAAATAAATTTTTCATATTCTTATATAAGATTATTTCCGCATATTGACATAATTTCTTTATATATTACAATTTGTAAGTTATTTTTTTTCAGAAAAAAGTAATTTTATAAAATACCTTAAAAATAATCAAAACTTTATCGAATAAAAAATAACAATTAAAAAAACTTATTAGAATAATAATTGTGGAAAGGAAAAAAACTAAAGGTGGTAAAAGTGAGCAAAAAAATAAGGGCATCATTAATCGCAGTAATAATAATTTTCACGCTGTCTTTCATCCTTCTTATACCAGGTGCTATTTTTGCACAGGAAGAAACTGCTGAAACAACAGCGGAAACCGTAGTTATCCCTAAAGAACTGACTTTCAATGTAACTTATCCTTCATTGAATGCCAAAGCAGGCAATAATTATGAATTCACCGTTGAACTTACATATATGGGTGAAGAAGACGCAGACTTTAATCTTGCGGCAGAATTTCCTGAAGACTGGTATGTTACAATCGCACCTTCCTTTCAGGCAGAAAGTGATATAAAACAGGTAAAGCTGACCCCAGGCAAAAAGGAAACTTTAAAAGTTACTGCCTATCCCCCTGTGACAAAAGAATTACAGCAGGCAGGAGACTATGAAATTAAAGT
>JAMCVO010000233.1:0-1590 GCA_023475715.1 Actinomycetota bacterium | reverse complement strand
GAGACATTGAAAATATTACATTCAAATCCGATGCACCTGACAAATGGATAGTCAAGTTCAACCCCGAAAAAATTGAAAAACTTGCAGCAGATGAATCAAAGGATATCGAAGTTACAATAACTCCTCCGGATAAGACTATTGCCGGTGATTATATGCTGAATTTCTCAACATCAAGCGCAGATGCTTCCAGTAATATTGACGTAAGAGTCACAGTCGAGACACCTTCCATCTGGGGCTGGGTCGGAATAGCAATAATAGTTATTGTAGTAATAGGTGTTGCAGTAATATTTGCAAGATTAGGAAGAAGATAGAATATGAACAATATGATGGAAAAACCCATGATTGTTGCTGAAAATTTAACCAAACAATATAACGGAATAACTGTTGTAAATAATTTGAACCTGTCTGTCAACCGTGGTGAAATATTCGGACTCCTGGGACCTAATGGTGCAGGTAAATCAACGATCATCCTTATGATGCTGGGTCTTACGGAACCGTCATCCGGTTCAATCAGAGTGGCAGATTTTAACTCCACAAGAGAACCTATAAAGGTCAAGAGGATAACCGGTTACCTGCCCGAAAAACTTGGATTCTACGAAGAGTTGACAGCAAGACAAAATTTAAAATACACAGCTGAACTGAACAGCATACCTGAAAAGGAAGTTGAGGCCAAAATACAGGAAGCTCTTGAAATAGTAGGTCTTGAAAAAAATAAAAATCATCTTGTAAATACTTTTTCGAAAGGTATGAAAAAAAGACTGGGAATAGCAGATGTCCTCATAAAAGATCCACAGCTGGCCATACTTGATGAACCTACTGAGGGACTGGATATAAAAATTGCGAACCAGATACTTGAAAATATTCAGATTTTAAATAAGGCAAAAAACATAACCTTTATGATCTCGTCACATCAGTTGAACCTTATACAAAAGATATGCACCAGAATTGGAATCATGTCCAAAGGCAAGCTTATAGGTGAAGGTAAAATTGATCATTTAGGCCGCGGATTGTTCAGCTCGGGAAGATATGTAATCGAAATAGAATTATCCAATGTAACCCCCGAAATCATTGAGAAAATCCAAAGCATCGATAAAGTAATCAGCGTTATCGACAATGACAATATCATCGAGATTACAAGTGATGAAGATATCAGAACAAAACTGTCTAAAATAATTCTTGAAAATAATATGCTGATAACAAGAATGAACATAAAAGATTCATCACTTGAAGATATATATTTAAAATATTTTAAAGAGGAGTAACATGAGAGGCGCTTTAACAGTATACAGAAAAGAAATTGCAGATTATTTCAGCAGTAAAACCTTTATAATACTTCTTGCTTTGATATATATAGCGGGTCTTGGATTTGCATACCTTTCCATTCAGGCAATAAAATCCGCACCCATGAGCACGGATCAGTCACTTCTTGTGAAGGTATTTATTGATGAACTTTTCTTCTTGAAACTTTTTACTGTCGGTGAAATAAGAGCAATTATGACTTTTAATTTTGTAAGATTTTTCGGAGCATTCATTCCGCTTATCGGAATTCTTTTCGGTTTTAATGCAATAAATTCTGAACGTAATTCTGGT
>JAMCVO010000535.1 GCA_023475715.1 Actinomycetota bacterium | reverse complement strand
ATATAAATATCAGCCCGGATAATAAGCTATTTTTCCCACCTGACTGTCTTTTTGAAATTCTTCCATCATTTTTTCATCAAAATTTAAATAAAATAATAAAAAATCATTATAAATACAAGGTAATAAAGTTTGTCAGTCATAAATATTTTTTTACCAGCTTAGACAGTTTTGCCCTGTCTTTTACAAATTCAGGAAATAATTTTATTTTCTTCTTACGCAAAATATTCAAAGCTAAATCCATATCATTAAAAAATTTTCCGCTTAAAAGATTTAAATTCATAATGAGAGCCGGTTCATAACTTCTTCCAAAAATTCCAATGATCTTTAAAAACGCTTTATAAAAATTTAATATGGCTTTTTCTTTAAAACTCCTGCGCTCCCAGCTTTTAATTCGTAAATAATTCATTATTGCAGCAATATCTATTTCCTGAGGGCATCTGCTGCTGCAAATTTCGCACGATAAACAGAGGTAAATAGAATTAGAGTTAAAAATAGACTCTATTTTATTTGCAGCAATAAGTCTTATGATCTGATTGGGCTGATATTTATATACATTTGAAAGAGGGCATCCGGCAGTACATCTTCCGCATTGATAACAATAATAAATATCAGGTTCAATGAAATTTAATATTTCATCCCTTATTTTATTTGAAAAATGATTATTTATCTTTTTCATTGTTTAATATAGAAAGCTTAATTATACCAAATAACTGTAAATATTATATGTAAATCAAAAATTTTACAACACTAAAAGAATCTTTTTAGTATTTTTAATTATCCCGCATATCCAGCAGTGATTTGACCTGCAGCAGCAGCTCCTTGGGCTGTACAGGTTTGTTTAAGAATTTGCTTACGGGCAGCCATGTTTCATCAATATCCTGGTTGCTGAATCGTCCCAGATATATTCCCCTCTCATTTACGGCAGAAAGCATAATGATGGGGATACCTGCCAGTTTATTGTCCTTTTTAATATCTCTTGCAATTTCAAAGCCTATGGAATTATTTTCAGGAAACATCACATCTAAAATAATCAAATCAGGACTATGCTTTGTGACATTTTCAATGACATTTTCATCGCTGTACTGGGCAGCAACCTCATATCCATTGGCTTTTAAAACCATTGACATTGATTCTACGATATCCCTATCATCATCAATAATATAAATCTTTTTCATAACAAGGCCCCTTTTAATAAATTTTTATTTCAAGAAATCCTTACACATTGTACAATATCAGCAGATTAAAAATAAAGGGGAAAAGTATGAATGAAGGGGTCATTGCATTAATAGGTGCAGGCAGCGGCGGGTTGGCACTACTGAAGGTGCTTTTGGAAATTCCCGGCGTTAAAATAAAATATGCATGCGACATAAATCCTGATGCTGTCGGCCTTCTTTTTGCCAGAGAGCACCAGATTCAATGCATTACCGATTACAATCAGATTATTGCGGACAAAGAAGTAAGTCTTATATTTGAGGCCACCGGCGATCCCCAGGTTTTTGTAAATCTCAGCAAAAAGAAATCCCCAAGGATAAGCCTGATTGGCGCCGAAGGAGCAAAGATCGTCTATAATTTGCTTGATGCCTATAATGAAATCAACCAGAACCTCAATGAATATAAAAATAATCTGGAAAAAAAGATTATTGAAAGAACCGAAGAACTTGAAAAGGCAAATGTAAAACTTGGAAAAGAAATGCTGGAATATGAAAAACTCAATCAGAAATTACAGGAAATGAGTAATGAAAAAACCAAATATTTACTATATGCCACACATCAATTAAAAGCCCCTTTTGCTGCTATTCAAAGTTATGTCGATATTGTACTTGACGGATACGCCGGGCAAATCCCGCAAAGAACCCGGGACATTATTTTAAAAATTAAGCTGCGATGCGAATTATTATCTAATGTAATCAAAGAAATGCTTGAGCTTGCAAAACTCAAATCTTTGGATGTTGCAGACATAAACCTGGAAAAACTCGACATCAATCGAATTCTTTCTGCTGTGGTCCAGCGATATAAGGTGATCGCCCTTACAAAAGATATCCAGATTGATTTAATTTATGATGATTTTTATCTAAAACACTATGACGGGCCATTTTCTCCTTTAAATGAAGCCTTTTATATCAAAGGATATGAAAAACAGATAGATGTGCTTTTTTCGATATTGATAGAAAATGCAATCAATTATTCACCTTCCAACTCTGTTATCAGAATCATAATTAAAAAAATGGGATTTTCACAGCTATACATCGGTATCCAGGATCAGGGAATCGGAATCCCGGAAAAGAATTTAAGTAAAATCTTTACTGAGTTCTTCAGATCCAATAATGCGGTAGATTTTCATAATAACGGAACCGGACTGGGACTTTCCATCGCAAAAGAGATTGCCACCATTCACAATACAAATATCCAGGTCGAAAGTGTACTCAATCAGGGGTCCTGCTTTTCAATGATTTTTCAGTTGATAGAATAAAAATACGGCGGCGTCCTACTCTCCCATACCGTTGCCAGTAAAGTACCATCGGCGCTGAAGGGCTTAAAATAATATATCAAGTCCTCGACACCTATTAGTATTGGTCAGCTGAACACATCACTGTGCTTACACCAAAAAGGATAAATTTTAAATAAAAAAAAGGCTATTCTGAAAAAAAATTAAGCAGTATTATTTCCTGTTTAGCTAAATATTTTTATAGAATGTTTCCAGACCATAATTCTTGCAGGAATTGTTTCCAGGGTATTATTTCTATTTTACCATGAAGTCTTTTCACCTTTTCATTACATACTATAATATTTCTTTTTGGTGAATATTCTTCATCAAATACTTTTATTGCATTAAATTCTTTTTTATCTACACGGCTTGTTCCTTTTACCTCTAAGGCAATTTCTCCTTCTGCCAGAATAAAGTCTATTTCTAATCCGGTGTTTGTGCGCCAGAAATTTATCCTGAAATCTTTTTCATTATAAGATCTATAAGCAAGTATTTCCATTAATATGAAGTGCTCAAAAGTTCTCCCAAATTCCTCTCCTCTTTCTTCTTGTATATTTTGTTTTCTTAAATAATTGGCCACCCCTACGTCAAACAGATAATATTTTGGAGCTTTTATTATAACTTTACGAGACTGTCTTTTTTTAAAAGGATCAATCCTTATTGCAAGTAGTGTGTCAATGAGGATTTGATAATATTCTTTAACTGTTTTTGAATCTACACCACAATCTCGGGCAATATTGGAATAATTGGTGAGCTCACCATGTGAATAACCAAATGCATCAAAGAATCTTGAAAAAGCTGGGGTATTCCTGGTTAATCCTTCATCAAAGACTTCCTCCTTTAAATAATCCTGGATATAGGCTTTAAGCGATCTACTACACTCCTCATCATTCTGCAGGTAGTGTGCTGGTATCATTCCATGATTTAAAGCATGTAATAAATTTATACTTTCCAGTTCAGCACTAACAAGGGGGAACATTTCATAACGCCATGCCCTGCCTCCTAAAAGATTGACATGACCTCTTCTTAATTTTCTTGCACTTGAACCACAAAGAATAAATTTTAGTCCTTTATTTTTG
>JAMCVO010000228.1 GCA_023475715.1 Actinomycetota bacterium | reverse complement strand
TCGATATCTATGTCAGGCGGTTCTTTTCTTTCTTCATTTAAGAACCTTTCAAAGTAAAGGTTGTTTTCTATGGGATCCACATTGGATATCCTGAGCAGATACGAGACAAGGCTTCCCGCAGCGGACCCTTTTCCGCATATGGGAATGCTGTTTTGATATGCAAATCTTGCTATATCGGCAGCAACAAGGAAGTATCCCGCAAATCCTGTGTTTCTTATAATTTCAAGTTCCCTTGTAAGCCTGTCCGTAACCTTTGAAGACAGGCAGATTCCGAATCTGGATTTTAAACCTTCAAGGCACAGGGTCTCGAGATAATAATGCTGGCTCTCTCCATCAGGTGTTTCAAAATTGGGGAGTGATATTTTGCCAAGCTCAAAATCAAAATTACATTTTTCAGCTATTATCTGTGTATTTTTGATTGCACCAGGGATATCCCGAAACATCTTTGACATTTCCATAGCGGATTTGAGGTAATGCTCATCATTTTCCAGCATATTTCCGGTCGGATCTTTTTTTGTGCCCATCAGCCTTATTTTTGAAAGGTATCTGTACGTGCTGTAATCATTCCTTGCAAGATAATGGACATTGTTTGTCGCAACTGCAGGAATTTTAATCTTTTGTGAAAAAACTGCCAGTATCTCTGAAGCAATATCTGCCCTTGAGCCCAAAGCTGAGTCTGAGCGAAAGCTTAAATCCTGGATTGAACCTGAATTTGATCCCGGACCTGTAAATCCGTACCTTTGTATTTCAATATAAAGGTCCTGTCCGAATACATTAAAAAGATTTAATGCAAATTTTTTAGCTTCATACATATTGTTAGCCTTAAGAAGGCGTGAGAGCCTGCCTTTGCTGCATCCGCTCAGGCATATAAGCCCTTCGGAAAATCTTTCCAGGTCATTAAATTCAACTGCCGGTATGCCGTATTCGTGATGTCCTGTATTTTTTACATGCTCAATATGGGATTTGCTGACAAGCCGGCAGAGATTTTCATAACCTTTCCGGTTTTTGACAAGAAGCGTCAAATGTGAAGGAAGGGGATGATAAGTGACCGGATGGCTTTGCGCAAGGCAGATTTCACATCCTGTAATAGGCTTTATGCCTTTTGCTTTTGCCAGTCTATAAAACTCAACCGCACCGCTCATGACATACTTGTCGGTGAGTGCAAGTGATCTCATGCCAAGCCGTGCAGCCGTTTCCACAAGGCTGTCTATTCTGGCGGAGGATTCAAGGAGGCTGTAATGGCTGTGAACATGTAAGTGCGTAAACAATTTAAACCTCCGGAAATCAAATGTTTCTGTGTACAGCCACCACGCGGCCCATTATTTTAAAAGATTTATTTATTTTTATTGGCGGATAAGCGGGATTTGAGGACCTTAACTCTATGCCGTCTTTTGTTTTGTAAAATCTTTTTACTGCAGCTTCATTATCTATCAGTGCAACGATTATTTCACCGTTTTCCGCAGTGCTGCCGGATTTTACCATTATCATATCACCGTCCAGTATGTGATCTCCGGTCATACTGTCTCCTTTTACCCTCAGGGCAAAATCCGCGCCATAAGCGCCAGGCAGGCTTCCGGACATGGGCACATAATCCTCTATATTTTCTTCTGCAAGAATAGGGTTTCCTGCTGCGATCCTGCCAAGTACAGGAAGATATGATATGTCCGTGTAAGGTGTATTATGCAAAGGCAAACCATTTCCGGCCTTCAGCAGTTTAAATGCTTCCTCTGTCAGTTTTATTGAGCGTGCAAGTGAATTTCTCTTTATATAACCTTTTTTTTCAAGAGACCTTAAATGATCCGTTACGGCCTTCGGAGATGAAAAGCCCATGATTGCAGCCATGTCCCTTACTGTGGGAGGATAGGAATTACGGGCTATAAAATCATATATTTTCTTCAGCACGGTTTTTTGTCTGTCTGTTATTTCCATTTTTAATATTCCCATCCCTTGTGTTTTATACCCTGCGTCCGGGTATTTGACTGCAATGCCTGTCTTCAAAATTATTTCATACTGTCAAAATAAAGTCTTCGGTAACAGGATGATCAGCAGCAGTTTGTATTATATGGCATAACTATACATTTGTATAGTATAAGGGGTGAAAAAAAAGAAATAAATATAAGTAATCTTAGTTTTTTCTTATGTGTTTAAAGGTATTTTAAAAATAAATGTATTAACATCTGCATTGGATACAAAATCCAGTTTTGCATTGAGGATGGATGATATCTTTCGCGATATCGCAAGCCCCAGACCGAATCCCTTGATATTTTTAAAATCATATTTTTTTGACCTGTAGAACATATTGAATATTTTATCCTTTTCATCTTCAGAGATTTCCTGACCCCTGTTGGAAACCGAAAATATTACATTGGCTGTATCAGAAGAAATATCGATCACTATTTCTGATTCAGCAGAGGAGTATTTTATTGCATTATTGATGAGATTGGAAATAACCGTCTGTATCAGGTATCTGTCACTCCTGAGCTTCATGTTCTCCGGAAGCCTGTATAATTTTGTAATTGAGAGCCTGTTTCTTTCCAGTTCCTGTTCATATAATTTAACCAGTTCATCAACTATGTCTGTTATTTTTATTTCTTCTCTTGAAATATCTATTATCCGGTTTTCTATTTTTGAAAGCATAAGCAGGCTCTCGGTAATATTTTCAAGATCTCCTGATTTGTTTCTGATGATGTTCAATGCTTCATTTATTTCTTCTTCAGTCGAATAAACTCCTTCACTGATGCCGACAGCATATCCATTTATGGAAGTGATCATATTTTTAATTTCATGAGAGAGAATGTAGGTAAATTCTTTCAATGATTCCTGGCTTCTTTCGATTTTATTTTTCATTATGTTGATGTTTTGAGCCAGAACCCCGATCTCATCCAGACCGGCAGCCTGTATATCCTCACTGTAATCGCCGTTTGAGATTCTGCTTACGGATCTGTTCAGTCTTAGAATAGGATCCGATATGCTTCTTCCGAGAACCAGCCCGGTAAGAACTGAAATGAGACCTGCGATTAAGAATATAAATGCAAGGTTAAAAATATACCTCAGCGGGGGAATGGCAACTTCATTCTGTTGCTTTAAAAAAACTGAAAGAAAGTTTTGACTGTCTGTTTTAAATTCCTGGATGGATATGTAATATTTGCTGTTATCTATTTCAGCATAGATCATTTTACCCAGATCAGTCTGCTCGGATGCTGTAAGCAAATCCGATATGGTAAAAAACCTGTTTATCTGTCTGCTTTTAAGTATCAGGTCTTTTAAATCCTTATTATCCATATCTGTCGGATTTATCAGGATATTCATATCTGTATCCGCAAGCAGAATCTTAACACCTATTATATTTTCAATATTATTCAGGTAATCTGTTTTGCCAAGAAATTCCAAAGCATCACCGGGATTTTCAAAATTCTTTTTTTCAACAGATAAGGCAAGCCTCTTATTCTGCTGGGACAGCTCCAGCAGTTGTGTATTTCTGTTGCTTATAACAAACAATTGCGTGAAAGTAAATGAAGCAACAGAATGAAGTTGCCATTCCCCCGCTGAGGTATATTTTTAACCTTGCA
>JAMCVO010000211.1 GCA_023475715.1 Actinomycetota bacterium | reverse complement strand
CGTCAGTCTGAAAGATATAAAAGTATCCGAAGGTGAAATAGAAGAGGCAGGCAGGATTGCAGCAGGAAGATATCCGCAGCTTATCGAAGCCATAAAAACAGCATTTAACAATCTGGAAGAATATCATATTGCCCAGTCAAAAAAAGAACCTGAGTCCTGGTTTATAAATCCGCATACCGGTAAAAGATTGGGCCAGATCCTTACATCTTTAAACAGGGTGGGGCTGTATATCCCGGGAGGAAGATATTTATATCCTTCTTCCGTATTGATGTCTGCGGTTCCTGCAAAAATAGCTGGTGTAAAAGAAATTGCAGTCTGTACACCGCCGCAAAAAGACGGCAGCATTAATGAAATACTTTTATACCTGTTTTCATTTTTAGGTATAAATGAAATATATAAGATAGGAGGGGCACAGGCAATAGCAGCATTTGCCTTCGGTACTGAAAATATAAAAAAAGTTGACAAAATTGCCGGTCCCGGGAATATTTATGTCACGGCGGCAAAAAAACTTGTATATGGTGCTGTTGGCATCGACAGTCTTGCAGGTCCCAGTGAGGTATTGATAATTGCCGATAAAAGTGCAGATCCTTCACATATTGCCGCAGACCTTCTGTCGCAAGCTGAACATGACCCGGATGCCACCTGTATTTTGCTTTCAACTGAAGTTCCTACAGTCTCATTTACCACATAATCGAAATTATTTGCATGACAACCCCAGTCTATTTGCGAACCTTCGATCATCAATATGAAACCGTCTTCGTCTTTTTCGAGTACCCCTAAAGCCTTTCCTGTGGCATTGGACAAGTATGAGCCACGTCCATTCGATATTTTAGGGAGATCGGTTTCAGCGCTAAGGCATAATACCTTTTCGTCTTTTTCACAGTTTATTGAATCTTCATGATCATAAAACTTATATCCCACATTTTGCAATTCATTTATAAGGTTTCGATGATCTTTCCGCGATTTAAAATATTTTTTTCCACCTCCAATGGCAACATCGACACAACCGCTTAGAAAGTCCAACGCTATCGTATCGTACTGGTCGCGGTCAATAATGTGAGCGTAAAATGCAGCGGGCGTTGCATGTGTAATTGCACAAGTAACTGCAATTCCGGTAGAAAGTTTATTTTTTTTAGCTATTTCGAAGATATTGGTCAATACTTTCCCTGTCGAGTCCTTACCTAATGCTCTATTATTTGTTTTTTTTCCGCAACTCATTGCAGTTGCTCCTGCAGCAGAGTCTGTAATTTCATTGTCTGCAGATTTGGTAATACTTATACCGGTAAAAGGAAACTGGAAAAGATTCAGGAAATTATTATTTGCATTATATGCAGCATAAGTTTGGGCAATTCCCATTCCATCGCCGATCATTAAGATAATATTCCTGGCTTTTTTCGATCTTGTAATTCTTGCTGAATCACCAGCATTTAAATGATATACTAAAAAGACAGATACCAATGTTAAAAGAAATCTTCGCATCTTAAAAATAAATAAATATGTTAAACAAGGCTATAAACGGCTTTTTTGTAATATTGCAAAATTAGTGTTATTTAGGAATCACCTGAATTGATCAGGGTATATTTAATTAATTTTATGAACAACATTATAAGTAGCTAATTATAAATAACTTGAATATGGGAATTAAGAAAGATTTTTTTGGAAAGTCAGGTAAAGAAAAAGGAGTTTTTTTATATACTCTTGAGAATGACAATGGTATAATTATTAAAATTACGAATTTTGGCGCTGCAGTAACAACCATTATTACTAAGGATAGGATTGGTAAGGCCGGACATGTAGTATTGGGTTTTGATAATCTCGAACAATATGAAGCCGGGCATCCGTTCTTCGGGGTTATTTGCGGACGTTATGCCAACCGGATTGCAAAAGGTAAATTTAAACTGGATGGTAAAGAATACATTTTGGCGATAAACAATGCCCCTAATTCTTTACACGGCGGCAATAAAGGTTTTGACAAAGTTATTTGGAACTCGGAACCCATTGAAAAATCGAACGAAGTAGGGGTGAAGCTAAGTTATTTTAGTCCCGATATGGAAGAAGGGTATCCTGGCAATATGAATGTTGAAGTAACCTATTTACTCAATAATAGTAACGAACTGACTATATTATATTCTGCTACAACAGAAAAGAAAACCGTGGTTAACCTGACCAATCACTGCTATTTTAATCTGGCCGGTTGTAATAAAGAAATTTACAATCAGGTTTTGTATATAAATGCTGATAAAATAACAGAGGTTGACAATACAAGCATCCCTACAGGAAACATCCCCGATGTGGCAGGCACAGGTTTTGATTTTAGGAAACCAACAAAAATAGGAGACCAACTTAAATTGGTTCCTGGAGGAATAGACCATAATTATGTTTTAAATAAACCTAAACAAGGAGAGCTTACTTTAGCAAGTAAATTATATGATCCTGAATCGGGGAGAACTATGGAAACTTATACCACCGAACCGGGTATTCAGTTCTATTCGGGAAACTATCTCGACGGTTCAAACATGGGGCATGACGGAACTGTGTATAAAAAACATTTTGCATTGTGTCTTGAGACACAGCATTACCCCGATTCGCCCAATCATCCTGATTTTCCTAATACAGTGCTGAATCCCAGAGAAACATATACACAAAAAACTATTTATAAATTTGGAGTAGAGTAAAATTTCTTATAGAATATTGGGATAATGGAATAGTGAAAAAATGAGCTAACCGGCTCATTTTGTACAGTTAATCCTGTACTATTCAACTTTCACTGTACCAGTATTCCATTTTTCCAGTATTCCATTTTTCCATCATTCCATTTTCCAACATTCCTTACTTCATATTTCATCATTAGTTTCGTGCAGTTTTGAACATTTTTCACCAGATTTGTGTATAAATGCACTTTATATGAGAAATTGTTATATTTATTTTATTTTAATATCAGTTTCGAATATTTTGTTTTCTCAAATAAATAAAGAAATTATTTTTTATACCGACAGTTCTAATTACGATGTAAAATATTATAAATTAAATATCTACGCGAGTACCGACAGTTTGTACCTTGCGGGAAATACAGAAATACTCGCTACAGCTGAACAACCTGATTTCAACAAATTTTATATAGAATTAAGCGCTTCTCTTAATGTCGACTCTGTAGTAATTAACAATGTACAAGTTACATTTTCCAGGTCTGAAAATTGGATAAAAGCATCATTGCCAACAGCAGTTTCAAAAGGTACACAATTTAGTGCCAGAATTTATTATAAAGGCAATCCTTCGACTCAAAGTCAAAATGGAGGTATAGCGCTGGACAGTTATGAAGGTGTAAAAGTGTTGTATACATTATCTGAACCATTCTCTTCGAACGATTTTTTTGCCTGCAAACAACATCTTACGGACAAGGCCGATTCGGTTGCTATAATATTAAATGTACCTAATGGATTAACTGGTGTAGCAAACGGTTTATTGACCTCTGTCGATACTTTGCCCGGAAATCTGGTTTCGTTCCATTGGGAAAGCAGGTATCCGACAGCTTACTATTTAATAGCAATTGCGGTATCTGACTTCAAGGAGTATAGTTACAG
>JAMCVO010000337.1 GCA_023475715.1 Actinomycetota bacterium | reverse complement strand
AAAACAAATAACCTCAGAATATCTAAGGGAAGAGCTTGGAATATAATATTGTATATAAATCATCTATAAAAAAAGATTTAAAAAAAATAGATAAAAAAGAATTACTGAAAATTTTAGATGAAATTGAAGATATATTAAAAAGTAAACCACTCAAAGAAAAAGAGTTAAAAGGAGAATTTGAAGGATTATTCTCATATAGGATTGGAAATTATAGAGTAATATATACAATATTAGGTAGTACGATATTAGTATTAAGAATCAGCCATAGAAAAGATGCATATAAATAAGAAATCTTCCATACTTTTTGAAAAACTTTAAGGGCAGTTTTATAGAGTATGAAAATAATAACAAAAAAGATTAAATTATCAGAATTAAGAGAGATGACTGCTATGATGCTTGGCAATCTTATAAAAGCAGTTGTAGATATTAAAAAAGAAATAATGGTTGTAGATGCTGAGCTTCATTCTGATGAAGAAGCGTTGCTCATAAAAGAAGGTTCAAAGCAGCAGGATATCTGGGGAATAAACATTTATCCTGATCTGCCGGCAGACCAGCGAATAGAATTTGATTCAATGATAAATTTAAGGCCTAGGCTTGGAAATCGTACCAGAGGCATTGAAGACCCGGAGATACGTTACAAGATAAAATTGATTGTAAATAGATTAATAGAAGAATGAGACTTGGAAATGACAGTTTATCATAAAGACCTTCAAAAAAGATGGCATGATTTAAGTCTGATGGAACAACTTGCAAATGTAGGAGGCGAGGTTGAAAGGGCTCTTAACTGGCAGGAAAAAGGTAATCCGGAATATACTGCAATATCGTTTGAAAGATCCCTTGAATTGCTTGATTATACTACCGAGGGAATGGATAACTTTTACAGGTTAAAAGAACTTAAAAGACTCAGAGAAATTTTGGTAGATTATTTTGCAGGCCAGAATATTTATCATTCCAGTGCAAGCTCATTTAGAAATTATTTTTATGGATTTAATTATGCAGCTTCTCTTTCAAGATAAATAAAATTCGAAGTGACTAAAGTTTATTTTAGTGATTTGAAACAATAATATCTTATACCCTATATGGTATATATATTTATAATATATACCCTTTAAGATATAATTTATAAATACCTATTGACTATTTATACCTTAAAAGGTATAAATATTATAGATGAAAAAAGAAAAAAATATAATTAGTGATTTTATAAAGGCTGAAAGAAAAGAAGCAGGCTTGACCCAAAAAGAGCTTGCGCTCAAAGCGGGAGTAGGTCTAAGATTTATCAGAGAAGTTGAACAGGGAAAAACGTCTTTAAGGACGGACACCTTAAATAAGGTTTTGAAATTATTCGGCAAAATTCTTGGCCCTGTTGATTTGCAGCGGTAACTAATTTGTAATTTGATAATTTAATCCAATTAAAAAAATTATAATACCGGGAAAAAATGACTGATAACGCTGTGGTTTATTACAAGGAGAAAAAAGCAGGTTTGCTTAAAAAGACAGAAGATGTTTATGAGTTTGAGTATGATTCTGATTATTTAAAAGATGCTGAGGCAAAACCGGTGAGCTTGACAATGCCTTTAACCCAAAAAAAATACTTTTCTGAACGTTTATTTCCCTTTTTTGAAAACCTTCTTCCGGAAGGGTTTCTTCTTGATATGACAATTGCAAAAATGAGAATAGATAGAAATGATAAATTCAATCTGCTGCAGTATGTGGGTCAGGATACTGTCGGGGCTATTAGCGTCAGGCCATTAAAAGAAGGTGCTTAACTGCATGAAGTATTGTTTATGCTGCTTAAAAAAAATCGACAATGATTTTTCATACCATAAGAACTGCCTTAAAAAACTGTTCGGGGTGGAAAAGCTTCCTATTATTAAAATAAAAAGCACAGAGCTTATTTCAGAAATAAGCAAAAATATCGGCAAAATGTCCATATCGGAAGTGCAGGTCAAAGCTTCAGCTTTCTGATTTTGCCGGATTAGCCGCCTATCTGAAGATTGAGGAAAAATCTTTTAATAATATAATCGATAAAATGAAAAATTCAAAAGCAGCAATATTAAGAATACTTGATGAAGACCCAATTGGTTTTGCAAGAACAGGACAGTTAAGAGAGATAATTTTGGAGAGATATAAGAGACTATTACACAATTAACTAATTATTTATACACACTATAATGAATATAATAATATAATTAAATAGATGATTTATTAAGTAATTTATGATATAATATAAAATTATGGTAAGAATAAACATAAGCATAGATGAAAAAGATCTAAAGGAACTGGATAGATTAAGCAGTTCGGCAAATTTAACCCGGAGTGGGTTTATAAGAAAAGCTATGGAGCTCTATAAGTCTGAGTTAGAGAAGTATAAACTTGAAGAAAAAAGAAAAAAAGAATTAAAAGAAGCAATAAAAATCCAGGAAGAACTAAGCAAGTTATCAGAGGATTGGGATGGAGTTTCAGAAATACGAAAATGGAGAGAGTCAAGATAATAAATCATACGATTATGATTTTATTATTTCAGAGGCTCCGGCAACTGTAGTCATAGATGCTTCTGTTTGTATAAAATGGTTTTCCAGCTTAAAAGAAGAAAATGTCGATCAAGCTATAAAACTGAGATCCGATTTTTTTTATAGGCGTATTTATATAATAGCACCCGACCTTCTTATATATGAAGTTACAAATGCTCTCTCGTATAACCCGAAATTTAACAGCGGACATGTTGTTGAGGCGTTAAGCAGCCTCAATTCAATGCAGATTAAGATTATTAAACCAATACCGCAGGTTTTGGAAATTGCAGTAAATATCAGGTATAAGAAAAATATATCCATATACGATTCAGTTTATATGGCACTGTCCAGGTTTATCAATGCCCAGTTTGTCACTGCAGACAAAAAGCTTTATGAAAAAGTAAAAGATCTGGGCAATACAATATTTCTTGCAGATTATATTTAAAAATACTAAAAAATTATTTAAAGTTAATCTAAATAGTACTGTAAAATTTCTTTAAAATAATTTTTTTGACATAATTATGGACAAAGAAAAAATATTATGCTAAGATTTCTTCCCTGATAAGGTAAATATTAGTTAAATAGTTAATTTGAAAATTTAATATAGAAGTAAAACCTGTGAGCAGGGATAGTAAGTACCAAGCAGTATACAGAGAGCCGCCGGAGCTGAGAATGCGGCTGCAACGCTGGTAACTGAATGGGCCTGTGAGGTGGTTAGCACAAATCTTAAATTTTTGTCTTTAATCTTTAAGAGAGTATGCTGGCCCGGATTCCTCCGTTATCAAGGGATAAGGTATGATAATGTACCTGAAATAAAAGAGCGCACAGATTATTAACTGCTCTTAATTCCACTAAGCTATATTGCTTTTTTAGGATTTTAGTAGCAAGAATTGATATCAAGATAGTTAATTTCTGTGAAGTAGAGTGGCAACGCGGGATTACCTCTCGTCTCTACACACTGACTTGTGTGGGGATTTGGGAGGTTTTTTTGTTTTAAGGTATGTTTTTCAGGATAAAATGATTTAATAAATAATTAACAATAGAAAGGTCGGGTGATAAGAAATGAAAAAAAATTTATTATGGGCCAATCG
>JAMCVO010000710.1 GCA_023475715.1 Actinomycetota bacterium | reverse complement strand
AAATGCACATGTGGCTATGAAAAATTATTTAAAATCAAAAAATGATAAAAAATTCAGGGAAGAGCTTTTTTTATATCATTTATATTTTTTTTCATGTAATCTGCCTCTTTATAGCATTTTTAATAAATATTTCCACTTTTCTGATGTCTTTTTTACCTGGTGATTCCTCCAGCTTTGTTGAAGCATCAATACCAAAGGGTTTTACTATTTGTATTGCTTCGGCTACATTTTCGCAGTCCAATCCTCCCGCTAAAATTATAGGAAAATCCTTGCTCAGTCCTTTAACAATCTCCCAGTCAAAACTTTTGCCCGTGCCTCCATAAATATTTTCCTTAAAAGTATCAAGCAAAAAAAAGTCTGCTGCGTTCTTATATTCCAGCATCTGCTTTGATATGGCTGCAAAAGATGAAACATTATCTTTAACTCTTATAAGTTTTATTAGTTTAATATTTTTATTATGTTTTTTGATTTTTTTTAAATAATCCGGATTTTCATCACCGGATAACTGTATATAATCCAGGCCAAGTTTTTCTGCAATTTCTATAACTTTACCTATATTTTCATTTACAAAAACTCCAGCAAATGACGGCCTCTTTTTGGTCCGTTTATTTATAAATTTATCTTTTGTTGCCGATATTATCTCTTTTGCTTTGCAAGGTTCTATTTTCCTTGCACTTTCGGTAGAAAAAATTAAACCCAGGGCATCTGCCCCCAAATCCGATATTTTTAAGGCATCTTCTTCATTTGTAATTCCGCATATTTTGATCCAAACCACAAAAGCAGCCTCCTAATAAATTAGCCATTAGCCTCTTATTATGTAATTCTTTATATATATGTAATCCTTTTATATACTTTTATTTTAAAGCTTCATCCTTTATTATTGTCAAATCTTCATTTTTAAATAAGATTTTCTTTCTTTAATCTATCTTCCATCTCACTTAAATCATATTCCAGATTCTTGCTCTGCATAAAATAACTGCCTATCAAAAAAACCTTAATTCCCTTTTTATATAAATCTTTAATATAACCGGTATTTTCTATTCCGCTTTCACAAACAATTATCTTATCTTCAATATCTTTGCCTGATACATTCTCTAAAATATCAACAGTATTATTACTGTTTATTTTCATATTTTTTAAATTTCTGTTATTTATGCCAATTAATCGTGCACTCGTATTAAGCGCCTTATTAAATTCTCTGGTACTATGTGCCTCAACAAGCACATCAATACCTAAATTTTTAGCCATATCATAAAGCTTATTTAATTTTTTCTGTCCCAGAATTGAGCTTATAAGCAAAATGCAATCTGCTCCTAAAGCTGCGCTCTCATATATTTGGCTTTCATGAAAAATAAAGTCTTTTCTTAAAACCGGAAGATCTGATACTTTTTTTACCATTTTCAGGAAATCACTGCTTCCTTTAAAATAAACAGGCTCAGTAATGACAGATATTGCGCTAATAAAGCTTTTATATTTACTGTAAAGAATTGCAGTCTTTTCAATATCCAATGAACTGTTAATTATCCCTCTTGATGGAGATGCCTTTTTAATCTCTGCAATTACATTTACCTTGTTATTGCTGATATTTTTTATAAAATTAAAATTACCGTCTATGAAATTTTTATCTTTGAATTTGCCATCCAGACTTTTTATTTCATTTTTTTTATTGCGCAGTATCTCTTTTAAATAATCCACCTTATCCTCCGGAATATAGGCCAGATCTCTATTAGAATTTATTTGTAAATTCAATTAATTTGTTTAATTTTACAAGTGCTTTTCCATCTTCAATAGAACTGACTGCCATTTTTATTGCTTCCTGTAAACTGTCAGTTTTTCCTCCCGCAACTATGGCTGCTGCAGCATTTAGTATGGCTGAATCCTTTTTTGCACCCTTCTCACTTCCTGAAAGAATATTATGTAAAATCCTTGCATTTTCTTTTGAATCCCCACCTTTTAACTGGCCAATACTATATTTTTTCAAGCCTAGTTCTTCAGGATTAAGAGTATACTTTATTACGTTGCCATTATTTAAATACCAGACCAGGCTGTTGCCCGAGATGGAAAACTCATCAAGTCCTTCCATTCCATAAACCACAAACGCCCTTTTTACTCCCAGGTTTTTAAGAGAATATATCATTTTATCCATTAATTTTTCATCAAATACTCCCAAAACTCTTCTATTTGCCATTGCAGGATTGGTAATCGGACCTAAGATATTAAATATAGTCTTTATACCCATATCTTTTCTTGCCTTTGCAACATTTTTCATAGCCACATGTGCATTTGGAGCAAAAATAAAACCTATGCCAATTTCATCTATGCATTTTGAAATATCGCTTATTTCAAGGTTTATATTTATCCCAAGCTGCTCAAGTACATCAGCGCTTCCGCACATGCTTGAAACACTTCTATTGCCATGTTTTGCAATTATTACATCTGCGCCGGCTGCTATAAAAGCTGCAGCAGTGGAAATATTGAACGTATTTTTCCTGTCCCCTCCGGTGCCGCATGTATCCACGACATCCCTGTGCTTTGTTGTCACTTTTTTAGCTTTTTCAAGCATAACTTTGGAAAAACCGCTTATTTCATCAATTGTTTCACCCTTCATCCTTAATGCAGTTAAAAACGATGCAATCTGGCAGTCATTTGCATTACCGTCAATGATATATTTCATAACCTTATATGCTTCATCCATATCCAGGTTTTCAAACCTTATTATTTTTTCAATAATATCTTTTAACATTTAAATACCTCGTAATTTTATAATTTAAAACCAGCTTGTCCGAAAATTTATTAATATAATTACATCTAATTTATGAGCTTGATTGCTTTAAAAAGTGCACCCGCCTTATTTAATGTCTCATTCCATTCATTTTCAGGAACCGAATCATAAACAATGCCTGCTCCTGCCTGAATATAAGCTTTATCATCCTTTATTATAGCTGTCCTTATTGTTATGCAGGTATCAAGGCTGCCATCGTACCCAAAATATCCAACTACCCCTCCATACGGTCCCCGGCAATCTGGCTCCAGCTCACTTATTATTTGCATAGCTCTGATTTTTGGAGCGCCGGTAAGCGTACCGGCAGGAAAAGTGCTCTTTAGTGCATCATATATCGTGCTTTTTTTGTCCAAAGTGCCTTCTATTCTTGATACAAGATGAATGACATGTGAATATTTTTCGACGCTCATATATTTTTTAATTTTGATACTTTCAAATTTGCATACTCTTCCAAGATCATTTCTCGAAAGATCGACCAGCATATTATGCTCTGCTATCTCTTTTTCATCGTTTAAAAGGCTGTTTACCAGGAACTTTTCCTCTTTCGAACCGATACCTCTTTTTTTTGTACCAGCTATGGGGCAGGTGAGAATCTTTCTGCCATTAATTTTAATAAGAGGTTCAGGTGAAGAACCAATAATTTTAAACTTTCCAAAATTGATATAATACATATATGGTGAAGGGTTCGTTGTCCTTAAAGCTCTGTATACGTTAAATGGATTCGAAGGACTATTTATGCTAAAACGCTGTGAAAGAACTATCTGGAATGCTTCTCCGTCAATAATATGTTTTTTCGCTTTCCTGACAGCTTCCAGAAATTTTTGTTTGCTG
>JAMCVO010000008.1 GCA_023475715.1 Actinomycetota bacterium | reverse complement strand
CTTTTCATCTTTTAAATCTTTCAATATTTTTTAAGATCTTTTATCGGGATAAATTATAGTCTTAAGCCCCTGCCCTTTCAAAGCAACTTCAAATGCCTGCTTGATTTGGTTAAGTGGGAACTTGTTTGTTATAAGCTGTCTCAAATTTATTTTTCCCGATGCTATTAAATTTAATGCCATTTTACAGTGATGAGTATCAGATCCATGAGAACCAGTAATAATCAGTTCTCCGTAATGTATTAAGTTTGTATTTATATTAATATCAGCCTTCTCCTTTGGTAAACCACCAAAGAAGTTTACTTTGCCATGGAGAGAAGCTATGCTAGCTACTTTTTTCTGCGCTTCAGCAGATGGACAAGCAGTTATAATTACATCTGCCCCTCTTCCTTTTGTTTCATTAAAAATTATCTTCTCTAAGTCCTGGGTCTCCGAATTTATTAAAACATCTGCCCCAAAATCTCCGGATTTTTTTAACCTGTCATCAGATATTTCCGATACAATAATCTTGGAAGCACCTGCAAGTTTTGCCATCATAATATGCATAACACCAATTGGACCTGCTCCAAAAATAAGAACAATGTCTCCTGGTTCTGTAGGGCATCTTTTAAATCCATTATAAACACAAGCCATTGGTTCAATTAATGCTGCTTCTTCATATGAGAGATTATCAGGTATTTCCAATATAGCTCCCTGTTGTACGGCTTGTTCCGGGACCTTTACGTATTCAGCAAATCCTCCGTTATAGGTTAATCCTATGGCTTCATAAGCATTACACAAATGATAAAAACCTTGCAAGCAAAGATAACATTTCCCGCATCCAATATTTGAAGCAACTGCAACCCTTGCACCTTTCCTAACACCCGAAACTTTTTCCCCTATTTCAACAACATCTCCAGCCAATTCATGTCCCAATATTACTTTTTTCCCAATGGGAATTTTTATATGTCCATACCCATATATTCTTAAGTCTGTACCACATACAGCTGCCGCTCTGCACTTAACCAGTACCTCTCTATCATTTATTTGTGGTTTTAAAACTTTTTCTACTCTTATGTCTCTTATTCCATAATAAACCGCCGCTTTCATTTATCGAACCTTTCTTTTTAACTTAATCAGGTTTTATTATAATTTTTATCTGATCACCCTTTGCTGCCTCTTCTATTGCTTCTTTAATATTGTTAAGAGTATAAATATTGGTTATCAGAGGTGTGGCAGTAATTGTTGATATTTTATCTATTGCTCTTGAAAAACTAAATGGATTGAGAAATGTTCCTTTTATTGTTATTTCATCTTTTGTTATCTGATAAGGAGAAATGTTAATTTTTTTATTTTCAGGACATAAACCCGGTAAAATAAGTGTGCCTTTCCTGGGTAATATTTTAAAAGATTCTTCTATTGTTTCAGGTAAACCAATTCCTTCAATTATTACATTTGCACCATGCCTGCTTACCCTTTTTACTGATGAAACCAGGTTTTCGTTAATTGGGTCTATTACGATATCTGCACCTAATTTCAATGCAAGTTCTCTTTTAAATTCAAGAGGTTCACTTAAAATAATCAGTTTTGCTCCTTTTTGTTTAACAAGCTGAAGTAAAATAAGACCCATCGTCCCACCACCAATTATTAAAACAATATCCCCAAATTTTATGTTTGATTCCTCGATAACATGTATGGAACAAGATAATGGTTCTATTAACGTCGCTTCTTCAAATGAAACATCGCTAGGAATTTTATAAACTATCTTCTCTGGAACTGCGACATATTCTGCAAATCCTCCATTTGACTTAACTTTTGTTGTTTTTAAATTTTCACAAAGATTCGGATATCCGATTCTACAGTAATAACAAGATTCACAATTGTAGTTTGGATCAACAACTACTCTGTCCCCAACTTCTAGATTCTTAATACTCTCGCCGACACTATGAATTACACCACTGAATTCATGTCCGGGACTATATGGGAATTTTATAGGCATTTTGCCATTATAAATATGAACATCTGTCCCACATATTCCACATGCAATTATTTTTACCAATACCCTGTCCGGTGATTTTTGGGGAATCGGTTTTTCCTCTATTCTTATATCTTTTATCCCATATATCAGTGCGTATTTCATAATAATATTCTAATATTTAATTGATATATATCTATACATCGTAGACTCTTAATGAATGTTATGATATTTATTATTTATTTGTATTGTTAATAACATTAAATAGCGATTTACCAACAATCATTCACAATTTTCAAATTTTAATAATTTCTATGCATAATATCGTCTTATTTACCCTTACCAAATTTATTGCTGCTTTTTTTGAAATGTAATTAAGTTTTTCTATAGCAGCAAGTAATCTCTTTTTTACAACTGTGCTTACCAAATGTTCTTTATAGTTTATTACATCTGAAACTGTCGCTATAAAAACTTTAATTTTTTTTACAAAATCATATATATTAACCATTTGTTTTTGCTTTCCATAGAAACATAATGACTATAAAAAATTTTTAAGGTATTAATTTTATTTCAATACTTTAAAAAAATTCAATTATATTTAATATTGTAATTTCTACTTAATTTCCACTTATTAATATCAATACTAATTAATATCACTATCAATAAACTTTAAATTTTAACCAATATTTAGAGAGACTATCGACATTGGTGGAAGCTTGATTGTTAAGTTAGTTTCACCATATTGAAAACTATTAAAATCAGCTATTTTTATAACATCTGGTTTTTCAAAAGTGTTATGAGCATCCATATCAGAAGCACTTATAATTTTACCTGATGCACAATTTATTTTATGCTCATTTACCCTGCAATCTACAATAGCACTGCTTTTAGGATTTGTGTTACACACTGTTATATTTATTTCTCCAGAAGAACTCTTTGAGGCAGAAGCATTTATTTGAGGTATTTTCATATCCTGAAATTTATATTCTTTACAAGTAACTTTTATTGGCAAAAGAGTATTATTCTGGTGCTCCTTATACATCTTAAAGACATAATATGTTGGAGTTAAAACTATTTTTTCTTCCTCAGTAATAAAAAGTGATTGCAGGATATTTACAAGTTGAGCAATATTTGTCATTTTTACCCTGTCACAATGATTATTAAAAATATTAAATGTTGATGCAGTGACTACTGCATCACAAAGAGTATTCTGCTGATTAAAAATATATTTCGGATCGATATTTCGTTTAAATTCTGTATCATACCAAATTCCCCATTCATCAATTATTAATCCTATTCTTTTATTGGAATCATATTTATCCAATACTTCAGAACTTCTTAATATCATTTCCTCTATTGATAATGCATATTTCAATGTGGCAAACCATTGATCCTCCTCATAATTAGTAACAGGCAGTTTTTTACCCCATCCAAAAGGTACAGTATAATAATGAAGAGATATTCCATCTAAAAAAGGAATGCTGTCAATTCCATTAATATTCTCTTTTGTCTTTTCCAATAAAATCTCTAGCCATTTAAATTGTTTTGGACTTAAGTGGTCAAGAGGGCCACAGGAAATTTTATAAAATCTTTCTGTATTAGAGATTAGCATTGAAGGATAATGTATGTCTGCAAAAGTTGAATATTAATGGAATTGACAGCAT
>JAMCVO010000330.1 GCA_023475715.1 Actinomycetota bacterium | reverse complement strand
TTGGGATATTGAATTTCGGATGCAAAATTTTATATGCAAGATCACCGTCATTTGTCATTATAAGCAGCCCTCTTGAATTATAATCAAGCCTTCCTACAGGATATAATCTTCTGTAATCTTTCAGTCCTTTTAAAAGATCTAAAATTGTCTTTCTGCTGAAATTATCTTTTAGCGTGCATAAATACCCTGCCGGTTTATTTAATGCCAAAACTATTTTTTTTTCAATAATTAACGGTCTTCCATCATATTCAACCCTATCCTTTTCTGGATCAACTTTGAAATATAGCTGGTTGACTGTAATTCCGTTGACTTTGACTCGCCCTTCCGTAATAAGAGCTTCACATTTTCTTCTTGAATTTACACCGCACTCTGCTAAAAACCTTGCAATCCTTATCTTGGTCATATTAAGACACAGCACTAATAGATACTAAGAATATTAATTGTTTCTGATATAAGTCCCATCATTACTCGTTTAATTTTAAAGGCGGCAGATTATCAAGACTGCCGATACCCAGAACTTCAAGAAATTTACCTGTAGTCCTGTATATTATAGGATTGCCAGGTTCTTTTAATCTCCCGGACTCTTTTACAAGCCCTTTACTTACAAGACTTATGACAACACTGTCAGTTTTTACTCCCCTTATTTCAGCAATTTGAGACCTGGTTACAGGTTGTTTATAAGCCACTATTGCAAGTGTTTCAAGCGCCGCCTGAGTTATGTGAATTTTAATATTAGTATTAACAAATTCTTTTAAAATATCGTTAAGAGCCGGATTTGAATATAACCTGTAGCCTTCTCCGATTTTTCTTACTATAAATCCTCTGCCGGCTTCGTAGTATTCTTTTTCAAGTTCTTTTATTATATCAATTATTAATTCATGGCTGGTATTTAAAATTTTGGCAATTTCTTTTGGACTCACCGGAGATTCAGCAATAAATAAAATTCCCTCTACACAGGTTTTAAGTGGAGTTTTGCCTTTCAGCAAATCATCATATAAATCAAATGCAAAGTCCGTATTTTTTTCTACGTTTAAATTTTCTTTTTCTGACATTGTTTTATATGGATATTTTTTTAATAAGTATTTCCCCAAAAAGTTCAAATTGCTCTATTTCAATAAATTCATTTTTATATAGTTCAAGTATTGATAAAAAACATATTACAATATCTATCAAATTACTGTAACTGCAGGTTAATTCTTTAAAAGTGACATCTTCCTTTTTATTTAATATTACTTTTATTCTGTCAATTTCCTGAAAAATTGTTTTCATAACCCTTTCTTTATAAAAGGCAGCAAGGCTTATTTTTTCTTCTTTTGAGGTTAAAAGTCTTGAAGCCATATTATATAAGTCAATCATCTTTATACTTTTAAATATCTCCGGAAAAAATCCGAAAAACTGGTCTTCCAGAGGAGCCTCTCTGATATAATATATGCTTTCCTTTTCAATCAATTCCGAAAAATATTCAGATATTTCTCTGAAAGCTTTATATTCTTTTTCTCTTTGTCTTAATATTTCCAGATCATCATTCTCTTCGGTGCTGTCATCTGTATTGTTTTTTGAAGGAATTAACGATCCTGCCTTGATTTCAAGCAGTAATGTAGCGACATAAAGAAAAACAGACAGCTCTTCTAAAAGAACACCTTTGTTTTTTTTTATATATTTTAAAAAATCCTTGATTATCGAGCTTAAGCTGACTTCATAAATACTTAATTTTTTCTTTTGTATTAATTCAGCCAGTATGCTGATGGGGCCTGAGAAATTATCGATTTCAATGCTGAAACCGGATTTCCGGTCAATTTGATAAATACTAGTCAATTCCTATTTTTTCCCTTACGTTTTTAATTGTTTTCGAGGAGACTGAACGTACATGGTCTTTGCCTTTTTCAAGGACTTTATAAACATAACCCATATCTTTCTCCAGGTTTTTCCTTTTTTCCTGAAAATCTTTCAGGGAATTATAAATGATTTCCGATATTTCATCCTTGCATTTTATGCAGCCTATTTCACCATTTTTGCATCTGTTTTCAATGTCCTCAATATTTTTACCTTTATATAATTTGTAAAAAGAAAAAACATTGCAAATATCAGGATGCCCCGGATCTTTCAGGTGTATTCTGCTGGGGTCTGTAATCATCTGTCTTATCTTTGTTTTTATCGTTTCATAATCATCAGATAAAAAAATAGCATTGCCGTAACTTTTTGACATTTTTCTTCCATCAGTTCCAACAACACGGGCAGCTTTTGATAAAAGTTCTTTAGGTTCCTTAAAATATTCACCGTATAGACCGTTAAATCTTCTTGCAATCTCTCTTGTCAATTCAAGGTGAGGAAGTTGGTCTTCTCCGACCGGAACAATATCAGCATTTATTATCAATATATCAGCAGCCATCAAAACGGGATAGCTCAAAAATCCTAGAGTTGATATGTCTTTGGTTTTTAGTTCCTTGATCTGTTCTTTATAAGTAGGGCATCTTTCCAGCCATGAAAGAGGCGTTATCATTGAGAGGTATAGGGTAAGCTCAGGTATCTCAACAATATCTGACTGTCTGTAAAGATGTGTTATTTCAGGATTAATTCCCAGCGCAATTAGATCTGTCGCACATTCTATTAAATTATTTTTAATGTTTTGAGGATTTTGATATTCTGTTGAAAGAGCATGCCAGTCAACAAGAAAAAAGTAATTATCATATTGTTCCTGATATTTTATCATGTTTACTATATTTCCATGCAGATGACCAAGGTGAAGCCTTCCTGTAGGTCTGAAACCTGTAAGCATGATTTGTTTAGTTGCCATTAAAGTTCTCCCTTGTATAAATAATTAAAAAAATATAATTATAAAAACGAAGTTAGAGTAAAAATCTCCACCAGAATCCTAAATTTAAAAACAGGAAATTCATTGCAGGATCAAGAAAAGACCAGAATATTCTTCCACCTAAAAACAAAAGTGCAAAAATAATAAAAAATCCTATTCTTCCTATACTTAAGTATTTAAACATCGCTTCTTCCGGCAGAAATGACGCTACTATTTTTGAACCATCTAACGGGGGTATGGGGATAAAATTAAATATTGCAAGAAATATATTAATCCTTATGGCATAAACAAAAATCGCACTTATTACACCAAAAACTGTTGCCTGCGATGTTACACCCATTGCATATCCGAAGCCTTCATTTAACAATTCTGCTGCCGGCACCTTTGAGGTTATTGAAATAATAAAAAGAAGCAGACCGTATAACGAGCCTAAAACAAAAGCTAAAATTAAATTTGTCCCAGGTCCTGCAATGGAGGTATTCCGAAGACCCTTTCTAAAGTTCCTGAAATAAGTCGGGTTTATCGGAACAGGTTTTGCATAAGCAAAAATTATATTGGACTTCAGCAGCAAAAGAAGTATTGGCATTAAAATACTGCCGAAAATATCGATATGCTTCAGGGGATTTAATGTCAATCTTCCGAGACTCTTGGCAGTATAATCTCCGTTTTTCATTGCAATATAACCATGCATTACTTCATGAAAAACAACAGCAAGATAAATACCCGGCAAAGCTATCAGAAGCTGGAGTATGAAATTTTTGAATTCTGAAAAAATATTTCCTGTCATTCTGTTTAAATTGTTTTTTTAAAAAATTT
>JAMCVO010000615.1 GCA_023475715.1 Actinomycetota bacterium | reverse complement strand
TTTACAGCATCTGAAGTTAAAGGTGAACCCACATCTGCTGAATTTATAGTATAAGTTAAGGCAGCAGGTCTTGTTGCAGTCGCATTATAAAATACATATATTTCATAATTTCCCGGAACAATAATTGGCACTCGCCAGCGGGCAAATCCACCACCGCCTGTTCCTTCACGAGAATCTGCTCCCTGTCCTGTTCCAGAGTATTTTGTCCAAGTTCCACTTTCTTCATAGCCAGAATTTCCATCATCAACTACAATATCTGCAACTTTATATTGGATACTGGTAGCTGATAACCCAACTGCTAAATTTAGGTTAGGTGCTTCTTGCAGTTCTTTAACCATTTTATCCATTGCTTCTCTGCCCTTTTGCAAAATTTTTGTTAATCGAGTATCTTTTTCCCACGAATTATATGATGTCTTTATGAAAGGAGCAATAGCCGCAATTACAAAACTTATTATAGCAATAGCAAGAAGTATTTCTATTAAAGTAAAACCCCTCTGGTCAATTAGAAGATTAGAAGATTGAAGACCAAAAGATTTGAAGATTGAAAGATTTGAAGATTTATATAATTTTGAATCTGTATTCTGTATTTTAATTTTTAAGTTCATTTTTTTATCTGTCTTCTGCCTTTTAATTTTTCAATCTTATAATTTTGTAATCTTTCAATTTTATAATAGTTTAGTTTCTATTTGAAACTTTGGTATATATTATGGCACTGGTTCCTTTATCATCAATTCCATCTTTATTTAAATCCCTAAAAACTTCTACTTTTATAACTTTTAATTCTCCTACTTTGCCTTTATCTGTTGTGGCATCAGAAATCCAGGTTGAATATCTGTAATCTGTAGCATTGTCAAACATAGCAGTCCCGGTTCCATTAGGGATAGAAGTAAAATCATTCATTAACCTTAACTTAATATCTTCAGAAAGTTTTTCAGCTAAAATTAATTCTTTTCCTTTGGTTAAATTTTTGTCTCCAGTTCTTAACGTATCAGGCAAAAGAGCAACTAGAGGCAATACTGCAACCATAATTAAAGTAATTGATACCAAAGCTTCTAATAAAACAAAACCCCTACTATTAATTATTAATTTTGAATTCTTAATTTTTAATTGCTTGTTGAATTTTGAATTTTGAATTCTTAATTGTAAATTTTGTTGTTTGTTCATATAATTAAAAATTTATAATTTAAAATTGTTTTTATAATTAGTTCTCTTTAATTATAAAAACTTTATTTCATCCTGAGTTTGTTTTTATCTTTGCTTATCGTTACAAATATTGCCAACCATTAAATAGATTGCTTAGGTAAAGGCATTTAATATGCCAATAAATAATTTAAGCAGTAATAAAATTTCGCTTTCAAGACAAATAAAAAAAACCTTATAAATAAAGCATTTTTTACAAGTAATAATTTTGGGTAATTTATCTGTAATATTGGAATAATTCGTAGTAGGGAAAAATTCCTTTCCACTAGGGAAAAATTCCTATATTAAAATTTTTCTAAGAAAGCAAATAAAACTACAATTTATGTGAAAGCCCTTTTATTTTAAGCGTTTTTTAAATTTTTTTTAACTTGGCATAAAGTATGCCATTAGAAAACGTGAATAAGTAATTAGTGATAGTGAATTAAGGAAGTAAATTATAAAAATATGTATCAGTTAAAAATAAAAAATTCAAAATTTAACATTAGTGAAAGCGGGCAGGCATTAAGTGAGTTTGCCTTGTTAGTGCCGGTATTTTTCTTTTTAATATTTGGCACAGTGCAACTTATGGTAATAGTAAATGTGTACTTTACACTTAACAGTCTTACAAGAACCGGAGCAAGATATGCAGCTCTCAAAGGAGCTAAAAGTAATTTCACTGATGATGATATAAAAGATTATATTAGAGGAGACTCAAATAATGGTTATAAGGGTGGTCAAAATTCGCCCTTATTGTATGGTGGAGATATTGATATTACTATTGATCCACCTTATGGTGATAGTGACAGAGATAAAGAAAATACTATAAAAGTAGTTCTTAGTTATAACTTAAAAGGTCAGCGTAAAAAATTATTTTTACCCACTACTTTTGGATTTGGCAGCGCTAAAATTACCTTTCCTACAACTTTAAAAGCCGAAGCCACTGCGAGGCTGGAGTAAACTTCAATTAGTAATTTTCAATTATAAATTATGAATTAAAGAAATAAATAAAAAACGATGAATCAATTCAAAATTCAAAATTCAAGATTCAAAATTAATAACAAGGGACAGGCACTTGTTGAGTTTGCATTATTTATTCCTATTTTAGTTTTATTAGCAGTGGCAGGGATTCAAATTGGTATAATGTTTTATTCTTATATTAGCGTTGAACAATTGGCTCGGGAAGGTGCTAAATACGCCAGTGTGAAGTCTGATAAAACAGATAGTGAAATAGCTGAATATTTGTTAGGAGATTCTTCACAAAATTATACCGGAGGCATTAATCCATCTCAGTTTTATGGAGGGGATTTTTCTATATCAATTTCTCCTGCTTATTCCGGCGGCATTTTACCTGAAACTAGAAGAAATGGTTATACAATAACAGTAACTTTAACTTATAACTTAAAAGGAAGCAGACCTAAAATGTTTGTTCCCAGAAGTCTTTTTGGTGTTAGTATTCCTACAACTGTTTCCTCAAATTCATCAATGAGGATTGATTAATGAAAATAAAAAGTATATCAGCAAAAAAAATTGTTAGGGAAAATTGAAAATGGAGAATTGTTTATGAAGACACAACAAAAAAAGAAGTATCTGCGTCGAAGACATAGATCAAAAGAAAAAGGACAGATGATGATATTATCTGTCTTAATTATTGTATTTGCAGTTGTACCTTTATCAGCAATAGGAGTTGATTTGGGCTTGATGCAATGGCAAAAAGCAAAACTACAAAGAGTAACAGATGCTTCTGCTTTAGCTGGGGTGCAGGAAATGGGTAAAAAGCAAAGTGCCAACGAACCAGCAAATACCACAACTTATAGGTCAGCAGGTGTGGCTATTACTTATGCTCAACAAAATGGTTTGCAAATCAGTACAAACTATAATACCAGTGGGCTTGAGTATACCTCAAGTGGAACTAAAGATTCAATTGATATACAAGCAGGTAATTACAATGTTTCTTCAGATACCTTTACTCCTTATACTACACCTGTAAATGCTATATCAGTAGGTGTAACCAGAACAGTTCCTGTTTATTTTGGTAGAATTTTCGGTATATCAAGCACTCAAATTAAAAGTGTAGCTATTGCTCGTATAGGGCAGGCAAAAAACGGGACATATGATAGCTATCCAGGTTTATTACCAATAGGAGTTCCTTATCAATCTTTTGACCCTGATGAAATGTATCAGTTAAAAGGAATTAATTTTGAAGATGCCGCGCCCGGCTATAAAGGAATATTAAATTTTGATAAAAGATGGTGGCACTGTGCAACATGGAATAATGAAACTGAAAAATGGTCTTCAACATGTTCTTCATGATCCTCTTCGTGTTCATCATGTTCTTCTATATGTTCATCGTGTTCATCTTCATGGTCATGTTCACTTTCTACATCAACTTCATTGGCAATTACTCCATCACCATCACTATCATATGTTGAAGTCCATTTTTCAGTTTCAT
>JAMCVO010000452.1 GCA_023475715.1 Actinomycetota bacterium | reverse complement strand
GACCATCAGAGCAGACGGTGGTACAGGTGAAGCTGAACAGGCTAACAAAGCTATGACAGATGTTTTAAATAAAGTACCTAAAGCTAAAAAATTTGTATTAACATCAATTAATGAAGAAACAATGAGTGGAATTATTTCTGCTATCCAGACTGTAGGAAGGTGGAATCCTGAAGATTGGATTATTATCACTCAGGGTTGTGATGCAGTTGGTCAACAGCAAATTAGAGATGGACTTACAGACGGAGCTGTAGCATATTTCTTTGAAAAATATGGCGAATATTTAATTCCAGCAGCTGTATCATTAATGAATGGTCAGCCTGTTCCTCCATTCATGTATGTTGAAAATGTACTTATTACCAAGGACAACATTGATCAGTATTATCCGAAAAAATAATATTAACAATAATGGGAAGTAGTAAGAAAGCTTTTTAAAAATGCTTTGAATTATTAAATAAAATTGAGGAGACTATAAATAACGGTCTCCTCAATTTAACATCGAAAATGCAAGAAAAATGTAATAGAGGGACTAAAAAAAGAAGGGTTGTGTAAAAGGGTTAAAGTAATGTTGGAGGAAGTCCTGTAAACCAGGAATTTGCCGATTCTATTGGAGCAGATGGATATGGTGCTACTGTGCCTGAAAGTGTAAAAATATGAAAGTGACTTCTTAAAATAGAACAGGAGAAACGAGTAAATGCAAAAGGGATTTAAAAGAAATTTTGAACCATTAAAAATTTTAACAGACAGCCAGATTGAGCAGATACATTCTGCTTCATTAAATGTACTGGAGGAGATTGGATTTAAATATGAGTCAGAAAGGGCTCTTAAGCTTCTTGAAGAGCATGGATGCAGAGTTGATTATGATACAATGATTGCCAAAATTCCTCCAAGTCTTGTGGAATGGTCTATTTCAAAAACTCCCTCAAGTTTCCTTGTTAAGGCAAGAGATGAAAACATGAGTGTGAGATTTGGAGGAAACACTCTATATTTTTTCAATTCTGCAGGTGCAAGATATGTAGATATAGATACCGGTATTGTTACCATGCCAACACTTGAACAGAACAATCTTGGCGTACTGGTATCTGATGCACTATCCAGTGTTCACGCATTTCCTTCATATACCCCGTATTTTGAAATAGAGGGAGTGCCTCCAGTAATGAGCTGTCCGGTATCATGCGCACAGCGTCACAGGTTCTCATCCAAGCCTTCAAGAGGAGCGCAACCTACAGATTCTTTTATATGGGAAACACAAATTGCCCTGGCTTGTGGTGCTCAGCTTATGGGATGTGTTGAAGGTGCTGCACCGTTATCGATCTCAGAAGATGCCTGTAATGCCGCTTTTTATTATCTTAAAGCAGGTTTTCCAATATATATAGCATCCGGAGCAATAATGGGGGGATCTCATCCGATAACTATTGCTGGGGCTTCGGTAAGTCATAACGCAGAATTACTAGCAATAATAGTTTTTCTTCAGTGTATAAGACCTGGGTGTGGGGTTATTGCTAATAATGCAGTATTTTCAATGAATATGATGACAGGCGACCTAAATTTTGGAACAGCTGCAAATGCTCTTCATCAGATGGCTTATAACCAGATATGGCACAGTTTTTATAAAATCCCTATAAACAATACAGGCTCTGCTTTTTCAAATGCCAAACTTATTGACTACCAGCTTGGAGCAGAAAAACTTCCACTTGCCACAGCATCTGCGTTATCTGGAGCAAACCTTATTGTCCTGCATGGCGGGGTTACAGCTGAGCTTGCTTATAATCCTATTCTGGCCATAATTGATGATGACATTGCTAACACCATAGGAAGAATAGTGGAAGGCTTTTCCGTAACCGATGATACCATCGGGCTTGAGGTAATAAAGGAAGTAGCATCAAGTGGTACATTCCTTAATACAAAACAAACAAGGACCATGTGGAAGACCGAAGATTATATGCCAAAAATATTTGACAAGACTTCATACCAGGAATGGATAAATACCGGCAGGAAAACGGCAATTGATAAGGCCAAAGAAAGATATCATGAAATCATTTCAACTCATAAACCGCTGGCCCTGACACCCGAGCAGGACAGGGAGATAGACAAAATCTTGAGGCAAGCAACTGAATATTATAAAAAGAAAGGGTTAATATAGATCATGAACTCAAGAGAAAAATTCTTATCTGTAATGCGCATGAAGGATGCAGATTACAGTAAAGTCAAAATACCAAAAGTAGAATTTGGCTATTGGGCAGGAACAATTAGAAGATGATTTAAAGAAGGTGAAAAATTATTATTAAAAGGGGTAATAAATGCTTTCAGTTGAAAGAGTAAAAAAAGCATTAAATCATTTAGAACCGGACAGGATACCGATTGATTTAGGAGGCACTCAAACCGGCATACATAGAATTGCATATGAAAATTTGCTTGAATATTTCGGTAGAAAAGAAGAAATAAAAATAATAGACGCAAATCAGCAGTTGGCGCAAGTTTCGGAATATGTCCTCAAAGAAATGGAAATTGATACAAGATATGTAATTGATCCGGTTGAAATTGATTATAAAGAAGTAAAGAAAGGCTTTATAGGATATAAGGATATATGGGGAGTAGTCAGGGGAGAGAAAAAAGGAAAAGAAATATTATATCTAAATATAATAGAAAATCCGTTAAAAGATGCCAAAGAAGAAGATATTGATCATTATGACTGGCCTGATCCCATAAATAATAAGTTGTTTGAAAGAACTTTTAATACTGCAAAAACCATAAAAGAAACAACAAATTATGCTGTCGTCTCCAGAACAATTGGTGTAATCTTTGAAGCCTGCTGGAAAATGAGGGGTATGGATAATTTTTTTATGGATCTTCTGGTTAACAGAAATTTTGCAGAAAAACTTCTTGATATCATGACTGAGTATCAAATTAAATTTTGTGAAGGATATTTAAAAAGTTCGGGGAAATATTTTGATGTAATTTTTACAGGTGATGATATTGGTATGCAAGGCGGGCCGATAATATCGCCAAAAATTTACAGGGAATTAATTAAACCCAGACAGAAAATGATATTTGATAAAATTCATGAACTCACAGATGCAAAAATATGTTATCACACTTGCGGTGCTGTATCTGAATTCATTAATGATTTTATTGAAATAGGTATAGATTTTTTAAATCCAGTTCAATTATCTGCTGCTAATATGGATGCAAAAGATTTGAAAGACAGGTTCGGAAATAAAATAGGATTCTGGGGAGGCGGAGTGGACTCTCAAAGTGTTTTCCCGTTTGGCTCACCCGAACAAGTGGAAGAAGATGTAAAGTGGCGTATTGATATATTTAAAAAAGGGGGGAGGTTTTGTTTTTAATACCATACATTCAATACAACCTGATGTTCCTCCTGAAAATATAATAAAAGCCTTCAGGACAGCAAAAATTTATGGTGTTTATTAAATTTAAATCAAAGGAATTTTTATGGAATCAATTAAATTAGAAAAATATATAGGAAAACCGGATAAAGAAAGACTTATAGCTGCTTTTAAAAGAAAAAAGGTTGACAGAGTGCCAAATCTTGAAATTTTAATTGAAGATCAGCATGTTGAAAAGTTTTTAGGCAGATATGCAGGAAATACTTTAGGAATCGGGGGTGATCCTG
>JAMCVO010000135.1:328-3633 GCA_023475715.1 Actinomycetota bacterium | reverse complement strand
TTTTCTAATGAGAGATCTAAAGACTTATTGGTGGATTATACTCGACAATTTAATTTAATAACTAAAAAAGCTTCTGATTATTATTGTGTAAGTCAAGATTTTAAAAATTTTTATTTTGAACTTTTAGATAGAGAAGTGGAAATTGATATCACATTTAATAAAGAATTATATTTAAATCTAGGTGACACACATTTAAAAATAATAAATCTACCAGGACATACAATGGGTGATATTGGGATAATTAATAAAAAAGATAAACTTTTAATATTGAGTGAGCTATTATTTAAACATTCAAGGAAAACATTAATATATATTGAGGATTATAATAATTATATTGAAAGCCTTAATAAGGTAAAAAAGATTGTTGAAAAAGTAGATATAAAATATTTGATTACATCACATGATGAAAAACCTTTTATAGGTAAATATAAAATTTTAAATCTAATTGATTTTAATATCGACTATATAAATAAATTAAAATCAAAAATAGAAGAGCTGTATAGACAAAATAGTTTAATAGATATAATAGCGCAAAAAGTTTGTAAATTATATCAAAAGCTTTATACCATTGATTCTATAATAACTACAAAATCAATTATATTAGGAAATAATAAAAAAAATAATTAAAAATTGCTATGGGGTATTGTTGAGGATCATATACCATATAGAGACTTCAAAGGTTCATCAAAGCAGGAAGGTGTTATTGGTGAATTAATAAAATATTAAAAGAATAGGAATCTATTACAAAAAAGTCCAAATCAGTAGAATTTGTGGCAAACAAAGTATATATAATCGATGCAATAAGAACCCCTATTGGCAATTTTGGAGGTTCACTAAAAGAATATAGTGCACCAAAGTTAGGTTCAATACTTATAAAAAATTTATTGTTAAGATACAACCTCCAAAAAGTTGCAATTGATGGAGTAATACTTGGTAATGTACTTCAGGCAGGACTTGGCCAAAATCCTGCAAGACATGCCGCCCTTGATGCAGAACTTTCCTGCAATAATCCGTGCCTAACTGTTAACAAAGTTTGCGGCTCAGCACTTAAGGCAATAGATATTGCTTACAGGAATATAGCCTCAGGTTATGGAAAATTGTATATAGCCGGTGGAATTGAATCTATGTCAAATGCACCATATCTACTCAAGGGTGCAAGATGGGGATATAAAATAGGAGATAGTAAAATTATTGATGAGATGGTAACTGATGGACTTTGGTGCCCATTTAGTAATGTCCACATGGGTGAACTCACTGATAGAATGGCAAGAGAATTTGCCATTTTCAGGGATAAGCAGGATGAATTTGCATTCTACAGTCATAAAAAAGCCATAGCTGCAATAGAAAGTGGGAGATTTTTAAATGAAATTATTCCTGTTGATATTAAAAACAAAAAAGGAAATATTATTTCTTCATTTAATATAGATGAGCACCCAAGAAAAGACACAACACCAGAAAAGTTATCTTCATTAAAACCTGCATTTACAAAAGATGGAACTGTTACTGCAGGAAACTCATCAGGTATTAATGATGGAGCAGCTATCCTTCTATTATGTTCGGAAGATAAGCTTGGTGAGCTTGGAATATCTCCTATGGCACAAATACTGGAAATAACTGAAGTTGGTACAGAGCCTGCCTACTTTGGCACTGCACCAGTTTATGCAGTGAAAAAGGCTTTAAAGAATCTTGATGTAAAAATAGGAGATATAGAACTTGCAGAATTTAATGAAGCATTTGCAGCCCAGAGCTTATATGTAATAAAGAATCTAAGTATAGATAAAGATATTGTAAATGTTAATGGTGGAGCAATTGCACTTGGACATCCTATTGGTGCAAGCGGTGCAAGAATAGTTGTAACACTTGCCCATGAGATGCAAAAAAGGCAAAGCAGTATAGGCATAGCTTCACTCTGTATTGGTTCCGGTGAAGGTATGGCAATTGTTTTAAAAGGATTTAAATAAGAGGCGAGCCATGGATTTAAAAGGTAAGATTTCTTTAGTTACTGGTGCCGCTCAGGGTATTGGAAGATCTATTGCTGCATCTTTAGCAGTCAAAGGTTCAACAGTTTTTGTAAATGACATAAATGAAAAAACCCTGGAAGAAACATGCCTGTATATTCAAAGTCAGGGATACAACTGTCACAAAGTCATTTTTGATGTTAGCGATTTTGCCGAAGTTCAGAAAATGTTTGATTTTATTTATTCAGAAGAACCAAGCCTTGATATTCTTGTAAATAATGCTGGCATACTTCGTGATATAACTTTGCAGAAGATGTCTGAGAAAGATTGGGACGATGTAATAGATGTTAACTTAAAAAGTGTATTTAACTGCTGCAAGGCTGCCCTTGCTAAAATGATTGAAAATAACTATGGAAGGATTATAAACATGTCTTCAGTTATAGGGTTAAAAGGAAATTTTGGGCAGACTAATTATGCTGCAAGCAAAGCCGGTATTATTGGGTTTACTAAATCTTTAGCATATGAGACTGCAAAAAAAGGTATCACCGTAAATGTCGTGGCCCCAGGTGTTATAGAAACAGATATACTAAAAGCAATTCCAGCCAATATTATGGAAAAAATTATTTCAAATATTCCTATGGGGTATCTGGGAAAACCTGATGATATTGCAAACATGGTACTATTTTTAGCTTCAAATGAAGCTAGCTATATTACCGGTCAGGTTTTTAATGTAAATGGAGGATTTTTAATGCCATGAAGAAAACAATTTAGCTGAAAGGAAATTTTAAATATACAAAAAGAAGTAGACTTTAGGCACTTCAAAATCAAAAAAATCCCTATTTTATTAAAAAATTTTGTCCTATGTGAAATTACTTTCTGTAAGTACTGGCGAAAAATGGTATTTTTAAGCTTAATTATCATACTTAAACTTCAAAGATTGCAAAAAGTATTAAAATAATAAATAATATTACCAGTAAGAGATGCCAGTTGAGAAAAACTGGAGCCGAAGGTTTTATAATCTCAGGCAAAAGGATTGCTGGAAATTTTATTCTGGAGAATTTTGAATAAATTATGAATTTATTCAAGTACCGAAGGGGATAAAATCTCTCAGGTAAAAAGACAGAATAATTCTTAACTGTAATGTTAGGTATTATTCTGTCTTTTTTATTTTTACATTTTTTTATTTTTATTAAATGGAAAGAGAGGTTCAAATGCAATTTGCAAAAAGAATGAACAGGCTTGGTACTGAGAATGCTTTTATGGTACTGGCACAGGTTACAAAGCTCAAGGAAGAGGGCAAAGATATTATTAATTTTGGAGTTGGTGAACCCGACTTTGATACTCCTT
>JAMCVO010000135.1:0-295 GCA_023475715.1 Actinomycetota bacterium | reverse complement strand
AAGAAAGCAGGTATTACGGCTATTGAAGAAAATAAAACTCATTACGGTCCTCCTGCCGGTATTCCTGATTTTAGAAGAGAAGTGGCAAAATATGTCAGTAGAACCAGAGGAATTGACGTCTGCCCCGATGAAGTTTTAATAACTTCAGGCGTAAAACCTATGATTTTTTATGCAATACATGCCCTTGTTGATGAAGGTGACGAGGTTATTTATCCAAATCCAGGATATCCCATTTATGAATCTATTATAAATTTCGTTGGCGGCAAGTCTGTTCCGCTGCCTTTGCTTGAAGAAA
>JAMCVO010000495.1 GCA_023475715.1 Actinomycetota bacterium | reverse complement strand
TTTTAACTTGATGGCTGATGTATGCATCCTTGTATGCTTTTTCGGATGAAGGTATAAGATCGGGTGTAGTGGATATTTCACATCATTTCGGTAATTGGGCTTATGGAGGAAACGATATAGTAGTTGACGGTATACTTATAAAAGGTGACAAAAGAAGGACGAAAGGTATATCGTCCAATCCCTTAATGACTTTAGATCCATTTCTCAAAAATACAACCCTGTCTGACCTTATTGGGGGGAGCGCTTCATATTATGATACTTTTGTAAAGCTTGTAAAGGTTTAGAGGATAAAGTATGCCTTTTGAGTGGTGGAAATTTTTGGTAAAAGAAATTGAAATTGATAAAGAGAATTGCCTCCGGAAATACAGTTATTTAAATTGCAAGGATTGTTTAACGGTATGTTCAAAGGAGGCAATTACTCTTAATTCTGACGATATTACAATTAATAAAGAAAAATGCTCTTTTTGTGGGCTTTGCAGCACCAGGTGTCCTGTAGGAGCTATTAAATATGATTATAATCCTTACGGTTTTATAAAAGGAGAAGATTATTTTTATTTATGTGAAGCTTCAATACAAAAAGGATATTCGTCATGTCTGGGATGGCTTGATATTGGTCAGATATTGTCAGCGTTTTCGAAAGAACAAATTAATAAAGTAGTTTTATCTCCGGGCAATTGCGAGCAATGTTTCCCCGGGGTAATTGGTGAATTGGAAAAAAAAGCAAATACATGCCGTGAAATATTATCTCATTTCCGTAAAGATAAAAGAATTGTTATAGACCCATTTTCCAAGAATTCGTTTGACAGGCAGGAAATACTTAATTTTTTTAAGGATAAGGTTTTTTATAATTTGAAGAATGAAGTTTTTTCACCCATTTTAGAAAGGTTAAATTATAGAAACAAAAGGGAGCTCCTGATAGCTTTAAAATCACTCGGAGAAATCAAAGACGAATGGGTAGAATCGTATTTATTACCGTGGGGAGAATTGGAAATCGATTCAAAAAAATGCGACTTTTGCGGGACCTGTTTTAAACTCTGTCCTTCTGGCTCTCTTTTTTTCAAGGAGGAATATGAGAATAGCTATATTTTTCAAAAACCTTCTGAATGCTCAAGATGCAAATTATGTATAGAAGTTTGTGATAAAAATGCGCTTGGTTTTTTGCCAAAAAATAGTTTAATAGAATTTATTGAAGAGAAGGAAAAACTTCTGGTCAGCAGAGTAAAAAAGAAATGTTTATATTGCAATGGTTCTTTCATTGATAGTTTCGAAAATGAAATATGCATAAACTGCAGAAATAATGAGATTTTAAAAAAAGATATTAAAGAGCTGATGGAATCTGTTGCATGATTTAACCAGCTAAAAATTAAAGAAATGATGACCCATATGAATAAATTTGTAATTTCCATAAGCGGTAAAAGTGGAAGCGGCAAAACAACATTGTTAAAGAAAATAATACCTATTCTGAAAAAAAAGGGTTATAAGGTTGGAGCGATTAAACATACACATCATGATTTTGAAATTGATAAACGTGGGAAAGATAGCTGGGTATACCGTAAAGCTGGCGCTGAATCAGTTGTAATTACTTCAAAAGACAGGATGGCTTTTGTCAGGGAATTAAATAATGAGGTTCCGGCGAAGGAAATAATTTATCAACTATTTAATGATGTAGATATTATCTTAATGGAAGGTTATAAAAAAGAAGATTTTCCAAGAATTGAAGTAATTGGAAAAAACAGCAAAGAAGAAATAAATAAAACTTTTTTAAATTCTTCATTCTTATTAATGATAGTCAGTGAGGAACCATTGGATACTTTTGTTCCCGTATATAACCCAAATAAAGCAAATAAAATTGCAGATTTCATAGAGGAAAAGATGAACAGTTTCTATCAAAATTCGTATTAGGTACATATATTCTCCGACTCTAAATTCCTAAAAATGAGTTAAATTAATTTTTTTAATTTAATTTGAATAAGGAGATTAGAGCGATAGGGTTAATTTGGAAACGGGTTAGCCTCCCGAAATTTGGAAAGGAGATAAGAGCGTAAATTATTTTTATTATTTACCAACTATCTCCAGGTTGGTTTTTTTATTGTAGTATCGGATTTATTTAAAATGCTATCAAAATTTACTGGTAGAAAAAATAAAATAATAAAGATTATAAAATCAGGAAGAGTAAGTTTTTATACAACTTTATTTATTTCTGTACTGGGTATTCTTTTTCTTAGTACTTTTTTATTATCCTGTGAAAAAAATGCTGAAAAGAGAGTATTGCTGGGGGTTACGACCAGCATTTACGACAGTGGACTTTTAAGCAAATTGATTTCTGTTTTTGAAGATGGATCAGAATATTCTGTAATTCCAATTGCTGTGGGAACAGGTGAAGCTATTACTATGGGTGAGAAAGGATTGGTAGATGCAATCTTCGTACACTCCAGACAAGATGAGGAGAAATTTATAAAAGAAGGATTTGGAATCTATCGCAAAGATGTCATGTATAATAATTTTGTGCTTGTAGGACCTGCAGATGATCCAGCTAATATAAAAAATCTTGATGTTATAGAAGCATTTAAAATTCTGGCAAAAAAGGAATCCTTATTTATTTCCAGAGGGGATAATTCCGGTACAAACAAAAAAGAAATGTTAATCTGGAAGGAGGCAAAAATCATGCCTCAGGGTAAGTGGTATATAAAAAGTGGTCAGGAAATGGTTTTAACTCTTAAAATTGCTGATGAGAAAAAAGCCTACACATTAACTGATAAGGCAACCTTTATTACATATTCAGATTCCCTGTCACTTAAAATTCTTGTGGGAGGAGATGATATTCTTTTCAATCCATATGGGATTATTGCTGTAAGTCCTTTAAAACATAAGAACATGAATATAAATTTTAAAGGGGCGTCCAGTTTTATTGAATTTATTACCAGCAAAGATGGACAGGGAATTATTAAGAATTTCGGTTTAAAAGATTATGGGCAGCCTTTATTTTATACTTATTTTTAAAAATGAGGATTTAATATGGAAATCATCTGGGAAGGTTTAAAAGAAGCAATAGCAAAAATATTTACCGGGAATCAGGAGATTTATACGATCCTTCTGTTAACTATAAAGATTTCAGGAATATCATTACTGTTTTCGGTTTTTATTGGGATTCCTTCGGGTGTTTCAATTGGAATAAATAAATTTCCTGGTAAAAAACTTGTAATTGCTCTGGTAAATACAGGCATGAGTATTCCTCCGGTTGCGGTTGGTCTGTTTCTGGCTTTAATTCTTTGGAGAAGCGGTCCGCTGGGTTTTTTGGAGCTCATGTATACACCTGCTGCAATGATTATTTCTCAGATAATTATTGCGACACCAATAATTACCGGAATAACTATATCTTCTGTGCAACAGGTCAGTTCAAATTTAATAACACAGGCAAAATCTTTGGGAACAAATAAAATTCAACTTCTCTGGTTGTTAGTTAAAGAGATTAAGCTGGGTGTACTCGTGGCCCTATCAGCCGGATTTGGCAGGGCTATCTCAGAAGTGGGAGCGGTTTTAATTGTTGGCGGCAATATTGAAGAAAAAACTAGGGTTCTGACTACAGCCACACTACAGATGGTCAGAATAGGAAAATTTGACAGTGCAATTGCCCTGGT
>JAMCVO010000629.1 GCA_023475715.1 Actinomycetota bacterium | reverse complement strand
TACTTTCATTATTCAGTATTCCTTTCTTTCTGTCAGTTGTAACATCAGGTTGTGGCTGCTTCATCAATATTATTTCCAGTTCCTATAATTAAATGGACAATTTCTTCCATATTAGTGTCTTTGATAATTCTCTCTCCGACATTTCTACCTCTTCTCAAAACTACTACCCTATCTGCTACTCTAAATATATCTTCCATCCTATGACTGATAAGCACTATAGATTTGCCCTCCTTACATTTTAAATGTGATATTATATCCAAAATTTTCCCAACTTCTTTAACTGCCAAAGCCGATGTAGGTTCATCCATTATTATAAGTTTTGCATTAAATAATAATACCCTTGCAATCGCTACTGCTTGTCTCTGGCCACCAGATAAGTATTTAGTTAATGCTCTAACAGATGGAATATTTACTCCTAAATTCTCCAATAACTTTTTGGATGTTTTTTCCATTTCATTTTCATAAAGCCAAAATTTAAATAGCTTTCTACCCAAACTACTCCCTACATCACTCTCTCTGTTAATAAAAATATTTCCTTTTATATCCAAATTATCAAAAAGAGCAAGATTTTGATGAACCATTTCAATTCCACACTTTATAGAATCCATGGCACTTTCTATTTTCACCTTTTTTCCTTCAACATAAATTTCTCCACTATCTGGAAGCACAACTCCACTTAATATTTTCATTAAGGTTGATTTACCGGCAGCATTATCCCCTACAAGACCCACTATTTCATTTTCTCCAATCCTAAGACTTATATTGTGAACTGCTTCAACAGAACCATAATATTTATAAATATTCTTCATCTCGATTAAATACTTTTCACTCATTATTTCACTACTTTCAATAATATTGTCTAATTATTAAAAAATTTACACTTAATCTAATGTTCCAAAAGCTTCTTTTGGACTTAACCCAACTGCAAGAACAATAATGATACCTCTAAACATTAATTGTTGGTCAACACTAAACCCTAATAATATTAGCCCATTATTAATAATTCCTATAATAATCGAACCTATGATAGCACCAATAATTGTAGCTTTACCGCCATAAACGCTATTACCACCTATAACTACTGCTGCAACTACAATAAATAGCTCTTCTTCTCCATAAAAATAGCTAGCTGCCCCAAGCCTACCGTTATAAAGCAGTCCTACTAAAGCAGAAGTCATACTCATTACTATAAATAACATCCATTTTATTTTTTCAGCATTAATCCCTACAAATTTAGCTGCAATTTTATTTCCGCCAACAGCTAAAATTTTTCGTCCAAAAGTCGTTTTTTTCAATACAAGATGTCCTATTACCATGATTACAATCGTCCATATAAATAGTAAAGGAAGTTTTCCAATACTTCCACCTCCAAAAATAAATCTAAATCTTTCATTAGCAACAGGAACCGATCTTAAATCGGTTATCCATCTTGCAATACCACGTACTATACCCATCGTAGCAAGAGTCATTAAAAAAGCTGGTATCTTTACTTTTACTATAAAAAATCCATTTATACCTCCGATTAAAGCACCTACAGCCAATGCTGAAATTACACCTGCTATTATCCCATATTCCCTAAGCGCCATAGCCCCTACTAATGAAGATAAAGCAATTACAGACCCTGCCGATAAGTCAAATTCTGCAGCAGCTATTAGGAGAGAAAATGAAACTGCCAATATTGAAATTAATGCTGTCTGTCTTAAAATATTCATTAAATTATAGACAGATAAAAATCCCTTATCCTTTAAAAGAACTGCAAATATAATAAACATTATAAGGACTATTATATATATTACATTCTCTCTGGTTTTAACAACAAATTTATTTCTTCCTATAAGGTTTAATTTCTTAATATAACTATTGCTCATGTTAATAATCTCCTATTTTCTATTTATATCAATTATAAATTCATCAGCTATAACTCCCCAAAAAAAATCTGGGCCATGTATATCAAATATTTTTCTTCGATCAGTTGGTGATGCCTTAGCCTTCATGTAAACATTAAATTGATTTGATATTTTATCTATACCACACCACCAGCTATCTCCAACACCATCAAAAGAAGGTGTGCCAAAAGGTGAATTATCTATTGAAAAACAATGAGTATACCACTTTATACCTGGTATAGTCATAAAACCTTCTTTAGTCATAACCTCCATAGCATGATTGTAAAACCAATCTTTCAGACCTTTTTCCGTCATTGTTGATGGACGCTTGGCTAAACCTGTTTGGCGCACCATGTTATTAGCAGGAATCGTGTTAATACCCATCATTGTAATAATATTTTCTTCTAACCAAAATCCGCGAAACAATGATGGTTCATCAAGTTTATTTTTTTTCATATCTAAGGACGCTCTCTTCATAATATCACAATCAAATGCCTTTTTAAGTTCATCCAAACTATCAAACCAGAGTTGTTCATAACCATCAAATGCAGGTGGTTTGTCAAATTCTGAGGAATAAAGTGGAAATAGAATAGTATACCACTTCAAACCAGGTAAATTTTTAATAATTTCAGCGTGTCTAAACCACCAATTCTTTAAATCATCCTTAGTCATATGTGGCGGGCACTTTATAGTTATCATTTGGCGATACCCACCTTTTCGATAAAACTTATACATTTAACACCTCAATTTTTATTACATCAGTCAAATAAAAAGGTCAGGATAAGAAATTATTTTCTTTACTCTTTTACTGAATCAAACACTTTTTATAACTTCTTATCCTAACCTTATCAGTCCCTCTTATTTACCTAGTGCTTTTAGTGCTTCATCAATTGCTTTGGATAATGGAACATTTTTATAAACAATATTCCAAACTTCTCTAAGATTATCTGGTGTAATGACTACAGAAGGAGAAACAACCATTGAAGGTGCCTTCTTACCCAGTAATCCATATGCTGCCAGTATTACTTGGTTCACACCAATATGATATGTAAAATCACTGGTTATAGCTTTAATCATCCCATCAGGTTTGAGGAATTCCAACAAGCTTGGTTCATCTAAACCAAACGTATAAATACCAATATCTTTTCTGTTAATAGCCTCTAATTCTGCAACACTTTGCATTGCCGGACCATACCAATCAGCATAGATTGCTTTGATATTCGGATGTAGTGTAAGCGCACCTGCTACTGCTTCCCCAATGGCGTTAAAATCTATATACTCAGCTTCATATAATGTCAGACTTGGGCCATTCTCCTTAACAGCGTCTCTAACAGCTTGACTCATAACATTTAATACAAAATAATTTTCTTTGTAACTTGTCATTAAAACCTCAGAACCTTCTGGTACTGAATCAACCATTTTTTTAGCAACATTATAAGCATTGTCATAAGCATTATTAGTATTATTAGCTACATATTCTTTACCGGCTGTCCATCCAGCTGGTGTACTAGCACCAAAAACCAGAATTACCCCTGCATCATATGCTGGTTTATAAATTTCTCTTCCTGTTTCAGGGTCACTAAAGGAACCAAAAATAATGCTTGGTTTAAGCGTCAGTACAGTTTCAACATTATTTTTTTGTATTGCAGGATCAAATCTGCCATCAGTTAGCGCTATCAATTGTATGCCAAGGAGGTTCAAGGCATCTAACATCCCAGTATCAAATGCTCTGCTATAATCCCCTCCTGCGCGATCATCACAAAATGCTAATGTATATTTACCTTGTCTAATTTTTTCAACTTCTCCGTTTGTTAAAACCAAATCAATATCATATTGTGGCGTTATACCTTCTGCGGTAACAAATCTAACTTTATCACCAGCATATGGGGCCTCTATTTCCCTCAAACTAGCTATCCAGGGGTCAATTTCATCTTCTTTCGCTACCTCCGTCGCTGTTGTTGCTTCAGCAGCTGTGGTTGGTGGAGCAGTAGTTTCGGCAGCAGTTGTGGCTGCTGCTGTTGTTTCTGATGCAGTAGTTTCTACAGTTGCTGCTTTTTTACAACCAATAAGCAAAAAAGCAGTTATCATTGATACACATAATATTAAAATCAATGAAAATAATAGTTTTTTCTTCACTTTTCTCATCCCTTTCTAGAAAAGAATTTACTTTTTAAATAAATTTTTATAAAATTTTTAAGGTTTGCTTGGAATATAGTCTTAGCGCAGAAATATATTTTTAAGCAAACCATGTATTTTTCATAACACTTCCTCTTATAATAAGATAATAAATTTTAAAATTTCTTTTGATAATCACCTCCTTACAAATAAAATACTTGAAAATACATTTTTAATTAAATCAATTTTATAAACTATCATAAAGTTACTGGTAAATAATATTATCGTTAAATCCTTTATATGGACAAACGTTTATCCTATTAATAAAAAAAATTAATACTTTTCTTTATAGCACTCCAGATTGCTTGTCATGACCAACTGCGGGACAACAAAAATATCACCTAAACGCTCTTGTTTTTCTGTTAGATAAGAGAACATTTTTTTAACCGCATCATAACCTTGTTTGAAAGGATCTTGGAAAAGCGTGGCGTCAAGACTCCCATTTTTTAGGCATTCCACCAATTCAGGATACAAATCCTGTCCGATCACTTTAACATCATCAACTTTGTTATATTTTTCAAGGCATTTACATACTCCTACCGAGTTGTAGGATGATACATAGATGCCACCCAGATCAGGGTTTTCATTCAACAACTTTTCGGTTATTAGAAAAGCTATATTATTATCATTCTGCGTTTCATAAACTCCTTTCATATTTAACTTTAATCTTTTTCCCTCCTCAATAAATCCATTGATACATTCCCTGTGAATGGTTAATTCCTTATTCTGTGTTAAAACGACAACCTGGCGTTTATCATGGACACACCAACTTAAGAATTGCGCCGCCATTTTCCCTGCCACATGTCCATTAAGCCTTAAATAGCCTATGCCAATGGAGGAAACCGGTTCCGTTATAACAGACAGTACAGGAATTCCTTTGAAAATAAAGTTATCTAATAAATCCGAATATTGATTTATCCCAAAGCCTGGAACAATAATAAGCCCATTTATATCTTTTGAATATAATTTATTTAATGCATTTCTTGATTCATTTATTGAATAGAAATCTTCGACATAAATCATAATTCCTTTCACATTATAATCGGATAAATCAGAAAGCGCCTTATTAAAGCCATTATTGACATAATTGCAAAATTCTAATGGTCGTCTTTGTGTTGAAACACCGATGGTCAGAGTTTTCCTCGCTAAGCACTGCGCCAATTTATTCGGCCTATAATTTAATTCATTAGCTTTATCGATAATCAATTGCCTCATTTCCTTGCTGACTTTCGGCTTTCCATTAAGTGCCTTATTTACTGTTGTCGGAGAAATTCCCAATTCTTTTGCAATATCTACAATTGTTGTTCGCCTGTTCATGAATTAAAACCAAATCCTTCGTTGGATGTATTTTTTTCTTTTCAATCTTTGATTCTATTTTACAAAAATTATAATTTATTAATAGGATTAACGTTTACCTTATTTTATTTAAAGTGCCCCCCTTTGTCAATACAATTTTTATAAATTTTTATAAATTTTTCCCTTAATCATTCCTTTTTAGTTTTCATTCTATTCTATTAATTTGTAAGTAATAAGTACCGATACCGGAGCTTTATTTTCATTTACTTCCAATCCTCTTTCTGCAAGTTCTTTTCCTATAAATATTCTCGTAGTATCTGTATCAACAAATTTGATTTCATACCTTAATTCTTCTCTAATACCTTTTAAAAAAAGTTTTATCTTATTTTTTGCCAAATTAGATCTTCTAAAAGCATATACTGCACCTTTTCCTAGATCCTCCCTATCAAATTGCCATGCAATCCAGCAATCTTTCGATAGACTATAAGGTGTAAGGGGCCAGAAATCTCCGTAAGCTAGCGGTCGCATCCTCTTTACCTCTTCAATTAACGTTCTAGCAGAATTATCTGGAAAATTCTCTTTTCGTATATCCCATAATACGTTTGCCCCACCACTGAAAATACTACGAAATCTATATTTATCAGGCAAATCTCCTTGAATCCCAGTAGCATGTACAGGCATATATGAAGTAAGACCGTATGTCTGACACTGCAAACCTATAGGATCTACGGAATAATCAGTTGTGGTAAGAGAAATACTTCGAGAAATAGTTTCGATATCTATTCGCCTGTTGCCACTTGCAACACAATCAATGATTAACCCCGGATTTTGCCTTAGAAGTTCATCCCAAAATGCATAAAGACCCTCGATGTGTCTAATTTCAGTAATTCCCTGACGGTCATGAGAATCATTACGACGCCAAATTGAGAGGGGATCAATATTACAGTCATGACGATAAACATCAATTCCATTATCTTTTATCATTCCTGATATATGTTCCGTAAGCCATTTGCGAGCTTCTAAATTTCCAAGATCTAACAAACCAAACATATATATATTACTCTGGTTATTTGTAGCAAGATAATTAATAACGTTCGGTTTTTTAAATTCTTCATCTGATTTTGGTAGATTCCAACTCTGTTTTTTAGGTAGGTCTACTTGAGTAATCACCCACTCTGGATGCTTGTCCCAAAGCCAAGAACCTGTACAAACTCTCTCAGGTTCAAACCATAAAATGAACTTAAGATTTATCTCTTTTAAAACTCTGCTTAATGGCTTCAAACCATTAGGAAATCCAGCCTTATTTGGAAACCAGCTTCCTGTACCAAAAGAATATTTTCCTTTTTCCTCATGCCATCCCAAATCTAACCAGTAGTACTCTATACCTAATTTCTTACACATTCTAGCAAACGCAATCTCATACTTTTCAGTATTATAGGTGCCAGGAGATCCAGGTATTATTGTATACAGTTCTTGCCATTTAATACTATGAAATAATGAATTTGCAGCAATAGGAATTTTAATAGGTTCTCCTTTAACCTTTGGTAACTTGTGAGAAATTATAAATCGCCTCAAGAGATTATTTCCAATAAGGTAGTCGGAGCCTTCCCAGAAAATAAGTAGTATGCTGGGTGTTCTAATTTGCTCTCCTGGATAAAGTTTTAGATGTGTCAGTTCCATACCAGCCTTAACATGTATGGTTGACTCAGTCTCATGGTCAAAATTTGCCATCCATTGACCTGTCCAGCCGATAGCAAGCATAATACCTCTATTTGCACCAACTTCTTCCAGGTTAAAAAAAGGACAGCTTCCACCAAGTTCTGAAGGTGGGTATCCTCCATTTGAACTTCTTCCGCCAACAGAACCAGTAGTTAGATTCATCAAAAAAGATAGAGGTTCAACCTTAGGTGCAAAATCTTTAGCAGTTGAACTGCAGCCATTGATGTAATGTACATTATATTCACCCCTGCTTGAAAATATAGTATCTAAAGCTAAAATATCTTCTATAATAGGAGTATCTGCATTTCCAGTATTTTTAAAATAGATAACCCATTCAACTGCGGGAAAGTTACTATATTCTACTGTTTCACAGCAGACTTCAAGATTAGTTTTAGGATCATTAAATGTGAAGATTTTTTTAGTTCGTATATTGTCAAGCTTTTCAGTCTTTTTATCAAGGTCCCATGTTCCTAAAAATTTTTTTGAATCATTTCCATTAAAAACAAATGAAAATATCATATTTTTTAGAAAACCATTCTCTATCCATTTTGAAACTCTTAACATCTTGCTACTACCTCCTATACTCTAAATTTTAATTTTTAAAATACTTTCTATCCCCAGCCACATCTAAGATATGACGTTTTACTTTTTAACCTCCTCCATTTAGAATTGATGTTATCTACTACAATTTTTATCCCTATATACGAAATGGGGTGGTAATTTTTTTTTATTAAAAAATTCTTTTAATCCTTATAATATTCTTAGGCAACCATTTAAAAAGTATGAGCTGTTTTTCTCCCCTCTTCCTTTCCTGTCTGAAACATCTAGGAAGATTGTCAAAAGATAGTTTAATTTGTAATTTGTAGTCCAAGGCAGTAATCACTAACTCTAAATATGATTCGGGTATTGTTATTGAATTTATTTTATAAAGCTAAATGCTATGCCAGAATTTTTAAAAATATCAGTGGTTTTTGATTCTATTTTATAAAAATTATAATTTATTAATAGGATTAACGTTTACCTTATTTTATTTAAAGTGCACTCATTTGTCAATACAATTTTTATAATTTTAAATTTTTAGCATAGCTTTAGCATTTTATCAAAATTTGACAATTTAGTCTGATTACTTACCAGAGAGCTTTAATGTTATATTTTTTATAAATTTCTTTTATTTTTGACTCAATATCACTCGAAAGCTGTGGAACCTTATGATTGCTTAAAATTTCTTTCGCTTTCTCATGGGCTCTCTGGACAAATGATTTGGAACCCAATTCAAGCCATTTTTCCCTTCTGTATTTATCAATAAGCGCATCTCTTCTTGGAACAGTTTCTTTAACATACCACTTTAAAGTATGCTTGTGGTTCAGAAAATGTCCATTTCTTCTCTCGTTTTCGATTTTACCTGCAACTTCTTTTATGGCATCAAAGGCAAGTGTTTCCTCATTTACATCTATACCATCAATCATCCTCCGTCCGGATATTATCATTTCATCCATCATTAAAAGTAACTCATTATTGATTGCATGGGTCTGGTCAAGTCCATGTATTACTATTCCTTTATTGCCGCCCAGCATTCTCGGAAGAAGTGAAAATCCAAGCTCGTAAGCTTCCTGCATATCAAGAAGTTTTGAATCAGGAGACACAGGTGAATAAAATGGAATATTAAGGTATTTTTCAATCTGGCCAACTGCACAGCCATAAACATAGTCCGGCCTGCTGGCAAGGCAAATCTGAGCAGTTCTCATATCAAAAGTCTCCCAGGGCACAACAAAAAATAGCGGTAACCCTTCCTGCAGAAGCTGCACTATTACAAGTCCTGAAAGCAATTCTGCAATTTTCTGGGCAATATTCCCCGCAAAGGTTGCGGGACCTGTATCACCCATGGGTGTTTCAACCGTTATTACAGGTTGAAGACCCCATTTTGCTGTTGCCTTTAACATATCGCACCCATATTTATTCCAGGTTAAGGGAGATATTTCACAGAAAGCAACAGTCAGAGGCCTTTTTATCAGCTCATCTTTGCCTCCGACAATTGCTTCAGCCAGTTCCATTGCTGGAGGAATTGCAGATGGTTCAAAACTTGAAATACATACAGGTTTTGTGGTATTTCTTATGGCTAGCTCATATTCATAATAGGAATAAAGCTGGCCGAATTCCGGCATTAGAGTGCACATCCATACTCCATTAATGCTATCAAGTGCGTCTGAAATTATCACAAATCTTTGAACATCTTCTTTTGTTATAGTCCTGTAAGCACCACCAAGTTCATCATAATAATTCATTAGAACATGAGATAAGACGTAAGGGTATTTCTGGTCTGGCCCCGATATCATATCTTTTAAAGAATCTCTACCTGATAATGTTACTTTACCTCTTGGAGTAGATTTGAGGCATTTATCAATTAATCTTTCAGGTATATAAACAATTCTATTATCTCCTGTCTTGCATCCATTTTTTTTAAGAAGATTAATTATTTCATCATCTTCTATGTTTACGCCGATATTATCTAAAATATCAAGCGCTGTCTGGTAAATTTTATCCAGATCGTCTTTGCTTAAAACTTTTAGGCTAGCTTTCATTTTATACTCCTTCAAAATATTTCTTTATAATGCTAACACCTTCAGTTGCAGTTGATGCATAAAAATCAGAGCCAACCTCTTTAGCCCATTCAGAGCTTGTCGCTGCTCCGCCAATTATTGTCTTAACATTGCTGCGAATACCAGCTTCTTTTAATTTTTCTTCTATCTGTTTCTGATGCGGGCTGGTTGTTGTAAGCAAAGCCGAGGATGCTACTATTTTAGCGCCAGATTCCATGGCTTTTTTAACAAAATTTTCTGCAGGCTGGTCAACCCCTATATCATGGACTTCAAACCCTGAAGTTTCAAGAAGTGTTTTTACGATATCTTTTCCGATATTATGAATATCACCCTCGACAGTACCGATAACAATCACGCCTTTTGGCTTGCCTACAGCTACTTTATTATCAAGAATATTTTTCTTAACAAGTTCCACGCCTGCCATGCACGCATCGGCTGCGATCATAAGCTCGACAAGAAAGATTTCCTCTCTGCCAAACTTGTCTCCAATCTCAATAATGGCCTTAGAAAGGCCGTCATTCATTATTTCTATTGGGTTTTCACCGGCAGCAAGAGCTTCTGTTACCAGCTTTTTTACCAGATCGATATCATAGGACATAACAGAATCATAAATCTGTTTTAGATAATCTCTCAAAATTTCTCCTTTTTATAAATAGATTTGTATAACTAATCACCTTCGGTTCTTCCGCTAAGAAGTATCTGGTGAATATCTTTTCCCATAAAAAAGCTTATATAAAAACTGATAAAAATTAATCTTCAATAAATTCATAAACACAATGATCACAACCCCTGAGCATATCAACCGGCAAATTGATCTTCAAATCCGGGTTGAATGCCTGGCATAACCCAAGATCATAATAAGTTGCTAAAATACAAAAATCAGGGACATCCTGTGCCAATCCCATTTCTTTCCAGATTTTTATATAAGGACATACATTTGTAGTTATCGTAAATTTTTTATCAGATATTACTTCAGTTTTTACCTCGAAAAGACCGACATCGCTCATGCTCTGGAACAATTCTGCAGCTGCTTTAGTGCCTCTTTTTTGAATATTTTTTTCCTTTATATATTTCTGCCCCTGCCAAAGCCCTCCTTTCCTTGCGGCTTCCTTTACAAGTTCACGGCCTTTATCACCAAATGCCTGGACTAGCTCCCTGATTAAAGAACCGAGATAAACAGCAACTGTTTCTTTCAAACCTTCAAGTTCGTCTTTAAGGTTCTTATTTTCTTTTCTAAATCTTTCAATTTCTTCAAACGATTTGTTCATTAAAAGTTCTCCTTAAGAGTTCCGTCTCAAAGATATAGGGCAGAATAAATTTAACCATAATATCTCACTATGAATTATCCTGCCCCATTATCTTTTAATATCTCCTCGGCTATTTACCCAAAGCTTCTTTTACACTTTCAGGCAGAGGTGTTTTCTGCGTAATGTCCCATGCTTCCTCTAAATTATCAATGGTTACAGGAATAGCAGGAGTAATCGTAAACTCAGGAGCCTTCTTATCGATTGCTGCATAGCCTGCAAGCAGTGCAAGGTTTGCACCAAGATGATACGGGTCATCAGAAACCGTACCAAAAATGTTACCGCCTGTTAAAATGCTTATAAGGGTTGGTTCATCAACACCAAATGTAGCAATTTTAACATCATCTCTGCCCAGGGATTTTACTCCATCAGCTGCAAATTGAGCAACTACATTCCATCCACCATAAACTCTGGTAATATTTGGATGTCTTGAAAGCGCTGCTGTCATTAAATCAGTTGCATCAGCTTCTTTACCGTATCCAAGTTCTTCCACAACATCAAAATTCGGTTCGGCTGCAAGTGCTTCTTTAACCATAGTATCAATCAGGTTTACTACCCAGAATGATTGGTCAAAATAAAGGTAAGCGACCTCAGTTTTCTCTGCAACATCTTTTTTCATGATGTCCACCGTAAACACACCTAAATCCTGGGCCATTGCGCTTGAAACTCCAACATAATCTTTTCCGTATTCATAACCTTTTGGAATATTTGACCATATAACTAATTTCTTACCCGCATCAATTACTGGCCTGAATGATTCTCCAGAAGCAGTTGCATCTATGGGAGCACCAATGATTATATCAGCGCCTCCTACAAGGAAGTTTTCAACGCCTGCACGCTCTTTTGCAGGATCAAACTGCGGGTCTACAGTACCAATTAATTCCATTCCGAGATGATCAAGAACGTCTTTCATGCCCTTTAGAAGTGAATTTGTATGGTCACCTGCTGAAGCATCCATTACATAACCAACTTTCCATTTTTTGCCTTCTGCATTACCTTTTTTGATCTGTTCAACCTCAGCAAGGGTAAGAAAAAGCTCTGTATCCCATGTAGGTGTTGCACCGTATTCACCTTTGTAATTAATTTCACCCCTGAACTGATCTAGACCGGCTCTCATCTCCAATATCCAGGGATCTGGCTCTGTAGATGCAGCTGTAGTTTCTACTGCTGTAGTTTCTGTTGCGGCAGTTGTTGCAGAAACTGCTGTGGTTTCTGGAGCTGCTGTAGTTTCTGCTGTTTCCTTTTTACAGCCGACAATTGAAAAAGTTAGCAGCATCGTAATTACCATAATTGAGATAACTAATGATAGTAATAATTTTTTCATCTTTTCTCCTTTAATTATTAATTTTTTTCAACTATTTAAAAACTATAAATATTTCACCTCCTTTCAGTTTTTAAAAAGTTTGTTTTAATTATAAAATTAACAATTTTAAAAATAGTTTTAAGCTATCCTTCTACAATCAATGCCCTTACCGGGCAAACCGCAGATTTCATAACTTTTAATGGCAAAGTCACCATTTTTACATTGAACTTGCTGACTTTTTCAAGGTTCACACAGGGGGCAAGCAACAAGCTGCCCGACTTATAGAATCTTTCGAAAGCACCCTCAGGATTTACTGCATTTTCCCATGATGGAGAATCGGCACCGAGAAGAAAAGGTTTTTTATCTGTTAAATAATCAAGAGCATCTTTTTTAAAGAACCATGCTTTTTCTATATAGTCTTTAGCATCCCAATTCTTTCCATAACCTGAGCCTACTAGTATTGCAGCACCTTGAGGAATAGGACTCTTTTCAGCAGCTTTTATTTGCTCGACTGTGCTATGCCGATTATTATCCTTAACTTGAAGGCTTTCTTGAGTAACCTGAAGCACATAAGTATCAATCATAAAGAATTTTTCTATTGGGATATCATTTAACGCAGTATGTCCTCCTGATCCAGAAGTTATTGCGGGTGTTTCCATATATGTTCCTGACTGGGAATGCATCCCCTTATACACTTCCACAGAATATTTTTCACCGCCAAATTCAAATTCCACTGAAGATAGTTCAAACTTAGGATAATAATCGGCATAGCTCCACATCCCTGTATATATGGGACCTGAAATATCTATTATTTTCATTTTTATAACCATTCCTTTCGCTTCGCTCAAGGCACAAAACGGGATGAAAAACTATTGTCCTTAAGCCTATTTTCTTTTATAAATATATATTGCCAATTTGATTTTCTTTCAGACTTTCTCCTGCCATAAATAATTTTTATATTTAGAATAACTCAACAATTTTACCTGTTTCTGCGGATTTTTCAGCAGCAAGTACAATTTCAAGAGCATATTTTGCTCTTACAGGATCTGCGACACCTTCCGGAAGTTTTCCAAGCATTATGCCATCAACAAGATATCTCAATTCATCACCAAGAGCGCCTTCAACTCTGCCAAGTTTCTCGGGCCACCAGCTGGTATCCGGGAATTTCCATCCATTTTTTGTATTGATCCTGAGCCCCTGATCGGATAAATCTATATATATCATTCCCTCAGTTCCATGTATTTCCATTTGAGCATCAATAAGATATGGGGTATTTGCCGGCAGATACCAGTTGGCTTCAAGTACTGCAATCGAACCATTTTCGAAAGTGAATGTTGCCCAGCAAACATCAGGCTTTTTCATTCCTCTTACATTCTTGGTTTGCGCATAGACTTTTTTAACTCTCCATCCTGTATACCATAGCATACACTCCATATCGTGAATCATTTCGTCATAAATAGCTGAGGAATGGTCCTGGAGCTTTACACCCCAGAACGAAGCTGCATTTCGTCTTGCATACATTGAAACGATCTGCCCGATGTTGCCCCTGTCAATTTCTGACTTTGCCATGGCATAATGCGTATGGAAAGGAAGGATATGCGCAATTGCAAATATGATTCCGTTATCTTTAGCAGCTTTTATCATTCCTTCTGCTTCTTCAAGCTTTGGTGCAATAGGCTTTTCAATAATAACATGTTTCTTTGCTTTTGCAGCTGCAACCATTGGTTCATAATGGAAATGTTCAGCTGTTACAATTGCAACAGCTTCAATATCGTCATTATTAATTTGTTCATTATAATCAGTGTACCATTTAGGAATACCATATAAGTCTGCTGCCTTTTTAGCGCTTTTTTCATCTGCTGAAAAAACTGAAACAAGTTCCACATTAGGAAGCTGTTTTAATATATGAGCATAAATAAGCCCAAAATCCCCTGCACCAATCAGTCCAAATTTAACCCTTCTGTAAGTATTGTCTCCCATTAACACTCCTCTTTAAATTTATAATTCTATTATCTTGCCAGTTTCTGCAGATTTTTCAGCAGCCAGAACGATTTCAAGAGCATCTCTTGCTCTCCTGGGATCACCAACCTCCTGAGGAGCTTCGCCCATCATTATCCAATCCGCAAAATATCTTATTTCATCACCAAGAGCACCTTCTGTCCTTCCGAGCTTATCAGGCCACCAGGTAGTGTCAGGCGTACGCCAGCCTTCCGTATCATTAACAGCAAGTCCCTGAGAGCCCAGATCAATATAAATCATACCCTTTGAGCCATGTATTTCCATTCTTGAGTCCATTGCAGACCTGTAAGGCGTGTTGTCAGGCAGAAACCAGTTTGCCTCCAGAACAGCGATCATTCCATTTTCAAAAGTAAACATGGACCAGCATATATCTGGCTTGAGCAAACCTCTGACATTTTTTGTCTGCGTGTAGACTTTTTTTACACGATATTTATTTCCTGTAAACCATAAAATACATTCCATATCGTGTATCATCTCGTCATAAATCGCTGAAGAACGCTTTTGAATCTCAGCTCCCCATATGCTCGGAGCACTTCTTCTTGCATATATGGAGCATATCTCGCCAACAGCACCGTTATCTATTTCGGCTTTGGCCATGGCATAATTAGTATGGAATGGAAGAATATGTGCAACTAAAAAAAGCTTATCTGTTTTCTTTGAAGCTTCGATCATTTCATCAGCTTCCTTTAATGAAGGTGCGATAGGTTTTTCAACTACTACATGTTTACCCGCATTTAAGGCTGAAATTACAGGATCACGGTGATAAAGCTCATTGTTGACAACTGCTACCGCCTCTAATCCGTCACTGTTTATCTGCTCTTCATAACTTGTATACCATTTAGGAATTCCATATTCATCAGCAGCTTTTTTTGCATTTTCTTCAGTTCTTGAAGAAATAGAAACAAGGTCCACATTTGGAAGACCGTTAAATATTTTAGCATAAAGCTGTGCAAAATCGCCCGAACCAACAAGACCCCATTTTACTGCACCTTCACTTGTAAGCTTCGCTCCTGCTTTTCTTACCATTTAACCCTCCCCTAATACTAAACCTGTTTTTTTATAATATAAGATGCTTATTTTTTCGTTTTTCAAGCATAGATTTTTATTCTTCTATTGCAACTGCTCTGGCTGGACACATGCAAACGCCTGCAACATTAATTGGTAAGGCAATTAATTTAACCTTGTAGCTTTTTATTTTTGTAAGGTTAACAGTTCCGACAAGAACGACTACACCCGATCTGTAAAGCCTGGGTAAAAAACCTTCAAGATCTAGTATATTTTCCCAGTTTGCAAAATCACTGCTAACCAGCAGGGGATTTTTATCAAGCATATAATCAAAAGCATCTTTTTTAAAAAATGGTGATTTAGCCAGGTAGTTTTCTTTGTCAAACCAGAATTTATCATATCCTGTGCTTATTAAAATACCTGATCTATCAGGAATTTTACCTTTTTCAGCCTTTTTTACATCTTCCAGAGATACGTATTTTCTGTCATTCTTTTCTTTTAAGGTCTTCAGAGGTATCTGGAGTATATAAGCATCAATATTAACAACCTTCTCAAGCGGTATTTTTTCAGTGGAAATTGCTTTGTCATATCCCAGCGCTGTTGCACCTGTCTCCATAAATGTTCCTGTACTTCCAACCATGCCTTCCAAACCCTCATGCCTGTATTCTTCGCCCATGAAGTCATAATTAAGTTGTTTTAATTTGAACTGTCCACCAGGAAATCCAAAATCCCACATTCCTTCCTTGATTGGTCCGGTTATGTCAATTATTTTCATAGCACCACCTTATTATTTTAATTTTAATATAATTTAGTATCACAAAACTAAAAATATTTACGGTGATTTTATTTAAATGTCAATCCTTTGGACTTAATGCAACAGCAATCAAAATAATAACACCCCTGAATATAATCTGCTGATCAACACTGAACCCAAAAAGAATCAAACCATTGTTTATCATTCCAAGTATTATGGAACCAATTAAAGCTCCGATTACTGTACCCTTCCCACCGTAAATACTGTTTCCACCAATGACTACAGCAGCAACAATCGTAAACAGGTCTGCTTCACCGTATGTATATCTGGCTGCATTCAACCTTCCTGTATAGAGAAGTCCAGCCAGAGCTGCAATCATACCCATGGCAATAAACAGGAGCCATTTTACATTGTCAACATTAATTCCCGAAAATGTTGCAGCAATCTTATTACCACCTGCGGCAAGAACTTTCCTGCCAAAAGAAGTATTTGCTATAATTAAATGTCCGATTGCAACTACAATTATTGTCCATATAAACAAGGTAGATACCGGGCCAATATTTCCAGCACCGAATACGTAAGTAAATTTTGGGTTGGTTACCGGAACTGCCTGAAGATGTGTAATCCATCTTGCAAATCCAAATATAACTCCCTGGGTTGCAATCGTTGCAAGAAATGAAGGCATTTTTGCCTTAACTACCAAAGCGCCATTGACAACCCCTATGAAAGCTCCGGCAGCAAGAGCAGCGGCAACTGCTGCAGCTATCCCGTATCTCTGGAGTGCTAAGGCTCCTATAAGTGCACATAGGGCAACAGTTGAACCCACGGAAAGATCAAATTCACCACTTGCCAATAAAAATGTAAAGCCAACTGCCATTATTGATATCATGGCTGTTTGCCTGAATATATTCATTAGATTTACAGCTGACAAGAACCCTTTATCTCTTAGGAATATAGCAAATATAATAAATATGCCCACCATGATAAAATAAATAGCATTTTCTCTTATCTTGGTTCCGACTATGCCTTTTCCCCCTGCTCCTAACTGTTTAGAATCACCCATTACCCTTTTCTCCTTTTTAATCTAATTTCTTTAATATTGATAATGTCAATTTATTAATAGTTTGGTAATTATTATTGCTTTAAAAAATAATTACTGAACTGCATGAACCAGGAGTTCTTCTGAAAGTTCAGGACCTGTATCTCTTACAAATTCATTTACTATGTAGCCATCTTTCATAACAAACACCCTATCGCATACCCTTGCTAATTCTTCGAATTCTGAAGAAATAAATATTGCACTTTTGCCGCTATCTCCGAATTTTCGTATAAGCTGCATAATTTCCTGCTTTGAGCCAATATCAACACCGAAATTTGGGTCATTCAGTATCATAATATCAGGATCTGCAGCAAGATTCTTTGATATAACCACTTTTTGCTGATTACCACCTGAAAGAAACTTAACCTTTTTAAAGATAGTGGTTGTTACTATATTCAAATCCTCAACATATTTCTTTGCTGTGTCATTTGCTTTTCTTTCATTTAAAAAGAGAGCACCCTTTATTTTGTCAAGAATAGACATAATAACGTTTGCTTTTATTGTGGCATCAACAACCAGCCCTTGCGCCTGACGTTCTTCAGGAACCATGGTCACTTTATATTTTAAGGCGTCCTCAGGTTTTTTTATGTTTATTTTCTTATCTTTTATAAGCATCTCTTTGGACAGCTCAGGATGAATTCCAAAAATTGCTTTTACAAGCTTGTTCTGACCAGCTCCCATAAGACCTGCAAATCCCAGAACTTCTCCGGGCCATAGCTTGAATGATACTTTTTCTTTTCCACCCAGATCCATATCCTTAATTTCAAGCATAGGTACGCCTGCTCTTTTTACAGGATTTTCAGTCTGAAACTTAATAATTTCCTTAATTTTCTTACCTAACATTGCCTCAATTATCTTAGACATGTCTGTACTGCTAATCTTCTCTGTAATTATTTTCTTGCCATCCCGAAGTACTGTGACTCTATCACAAATTTCAAATATTTCTCTTAAATGGTGGGTAATGTAAATAATTGAAATGCCTTTTTTCCTTGCTT
>JAMCVO010000504.1 GCA_023475715.1 Actinomycetota bacterium | reverse complement strand
TGACTATTTAAATAAATTTTTAAGGCACATCAGGCCGTTTGAGATAAATAAAGGAGAAACAGAGGGTATATATCAGGCGCATCTTAATAAGGTTTGCCAGATTATTGAAAATAAAGAAAACATAAAAGTACTAGATAAGCTGGCCGGAGTGCTAGAATTGGCAAAAAAAGATTTTGAAGGCATTAACACAAAAGACGAAATAAAACCTGTTATTGGAATAGTGGGGGAAATTTATGTAAGGAATCATCCTTTCAGCAATAATGAAATTATTAGGAAAATTGAAGAACTTGGCGGAGTAGTTGAAATACCTGATTTTGGAGAATGGCCCAATCATACAAATGCCACAAGCAAGCTTGATATTTCAATAAAGCAAAAAGACCTTGGCTATAAGATTTTGAAAAGCTTTGGTTTTAATAACGGCTATAATAATGGCTGCGATAACAGCAACAATAATGGTTATGGTGACAGTTATGAAAGCTCAAATTATTTTAATGGCGGCAGCAGTTTCTCGGCATTAAAAAAGCATATCCCGAATTATGCGCGAGGACTCAAATTCTTTGCCGCAAACAGGATTTTCAAGCATGTGCTTGTAAATTATCATGAAATACTGGAAAAACCTTTGAAGGATTCAATACTTGACCTGGAAGAGGCCGATATCTATGAAATCTGGGATAATGCTGAACCATACATAATCAAATGGTTTGGCGAAGCTGCCCTGAGCGTAGGCAAATCGGTTGCCTGGATTAAAAAAGGGATAGACGGAATTGTAAATGTGCTTCCCTTTACCTGTATGCCGGGAACTATGGTGACAGCTATTTCCAAAAGGCTGAGGGAAGAATATGGTGTACCCTGGCTTAATCTTGCATTTGATGGTCTTGAGCAGGGAACCAGCGAAACCAGATTGGAAGCGTTTATGTACCAGGCAAAAGAGTATAAACTTAACAAATTAAATAAAGAAAAAAACGATAAAATAGATTAGTGGGAAAAGCCAAAAACAGGACAGTAAATCTGCTTTTGAATATATTCATTTTCTATGGGATCATCTATACCATAATAGATCCATTAATTCCCTTAATATCTGAGAAACTAAAAATTGGATATGACAAAATTGGACTGATTCTTCTTTTTGCTTCAGTTATGTCTCTGTTCGCAACATTCATTTCGGGTAAGTTAAGCGACAGGTATAACATCAAAAGAGTTATACTTATAGGACTGATAGCTGTGCTTGGTGGTTTTGTTTTGTATTCAATATATCTTAACCTTATATTTTTCGTACTGACTGTTGTTTTATTCAGGGTTGGATGGGGGATTCTGGATGCAAGTGTACATACATATGCTTCTCAATTATTTTATAAAGATCACAGCCCTCTTTTTCTAAAGCTTGATTTTTTCTGGTATGTCGGGGCAATAATTGGCCCTATTGTGATAAGTGCGATGCTTTTTTTAAAACTTGACACAAAGTATGCTTTTATATTCTTTGCAGTATCATTCCTTATGATGATAATATTTTTTTGGAAGTTATGCCCCCGATTATACGTCAGGAAGACGACTGAAGCCGAAAGTTTTCAGTATAGACAGGATTCAAGTAAAAAGGAAAATAATACATTTTATATTTCTAAAAATCCGATAATACTGCTTGCATGCATATCGATGTTTTTATATATCGGAATATTATCAGGTCTTTCAGCCTGGCTTACAACATATTTTACATTTCTGAATATCCCGGTATCCTTCGGCTCAGTATTGCTTTCATTTTTCTGGATATTTTCGGCGCTTGGGGTATTTCTAGCAGGTAAGTTAATAAAAAGAAGCAATGAAATAAGCCTGGTTATAATTGGCAGCATCTTAGGAGCTGCCAGCATTAGCCTTTATACCTTCCTGCCTATAGTATATTTAAAAATAGTATTTTTAATGCTGATAGCTTTTTGCTATGCAAGCTTTTTCCCCCTTCTTACTGCGCTTGCTGTTCATGAAAATCCTGATGCTTCGGGAAGCATACTTGGGATAATAATTTCAGCAGCGATTGCAGGGACAATTATTTTTCAGCCACTTATCGGCTATATGGCTCAATATTTTGGTAAAGATACTATAAATTATGTTATTTTTATAGCTGCATTGATTGAAATACCCGTAGTGGCAGTATTATTTAGATTATTAAATAAAAAATATAATACCCGCATCAGTTTTTCCTATAAGTAATTTTATTCTCTTCGTCTGTAATAATGCTGCTTTTACTGCGGATGTCTCCTGCGCTTGCACAAATTTCACTTATTTTTTTCAGCATTGTTGTCCTTACTTCTACTGTGCTAGTACCTGATAAGCATAGAATTCTAAATAATATAAAGTCTATCTTCAGTTCAAGAAAAACCTGAATAATGCGAAGTGTTATAAATTGTATTAAAATATTTATTAATAATAATTATACAAATATATGTAATGATATTTATAAAATTTATTTATAAATATCATTAAAATAATTTTATTAAAAGTATTGACAAATAATTAAATATTTTAGTAAAATAATGTACATATCTATTTAAATAAGTTTTTTAACTAGTTGATATCTATTATTAAATTAGTAAGTGAGAGAGACTTATGGAAGGCAGTTTAACAATTTTATGGAAAACTTATAAAGAAAGAGAAGATAATTTTTATAGAGATAGACTAATTTCAAAATATATTCCTTTTTTAAAGGGTATAGTCAGTAGAGTTTATGCAAAATTGCCCAAAACAATGGATATTATGGATCTTGAAAACTATGCATACCTGGGCCTTATTGATGCGATTAAGAAATTTGATTTGAACAGAAAAATTAAATTTGAAACTTATGCAACATACAGGATAAAGGGTGCCATCATTGACGGAGTAAGAAAGCAAGATTGGCTCTCAAGATCTCAAAGGTCAAGAATTAAAAATAACTGTGAAAATCAATTTGAAGATCCTTCAGAAAATAACTTGCAGGATAATGAAGTTAGAAATTATTTCAGAGATTGGGAAAATGATAAGTTTGTAATGTTATCAACAGATGATCCTGATTTTTATGAGAAAAAAATAGCGAACAGCTCAATTTCTGGTGACAGTATCGATGGTTTATATCTGGCTGCGACTGCTGACTTTGCAGAAAAAGTACAGAATAAACTATCTCTTAGAAAAGCCATATGCAAGCTTACTGCCCAGGAAAGAAAAATCATTTTCCTATATTACTTCAAGGGTAAAAATTTTAAGGAAATCGGACAATCAATGCATGTAACCGAGTCAAGAGTTTCGCAAATTAATAAAAAGATGCTGCTTATTCTTAAAAAAGAACTAAATTGTCCTGCCATTGTAAGTGCATAGCTGGTAATCTTTAAAAAAAATTCTTATAAAATAACTTAATTAATGCTTTAGTTTTTTAATTTTTTTCCGATATTAATAATAGTGATTAAATAAATTTATTAAAATACTTAAAAAAAGGTGTTTGATAATATGATACAGAAAGACATAAGAGATATAAGGACAAATCTGACTAGATATATCAATAAATACAACGGAAAAAAAATTTATATTTCGAAATATAATAAAATAATAGGTGAACTGAAATTTTATACTAACAAAGAAAAAGAAATGGTCAAATTAGACATTGCAAAAGAAATTATTAAAAATTAAAGCTTTT
>JAMCVO010000266.1 GCA_023475715.1 Actinomycetota bacterium | reverse complement strand
GAAGCGGTCTTTCTCCCCGATTTTTAAGGAGGTATTATGGGAATAGATGTAGAAGAAATATTTTCAGTTAAAGAAATAGCAGATAAGTTGGGTACAAATCCTACTGCTGTTCGTCTTTTGATAAAAGATGGGCGTTTAAAGGCTCTTAATATCTCACGTGGAAAAGAAAGACCTGTATGGAAAGTAACAGAAACACAACTAAAAGAATATTTAGATAGTTTAGATATTCAATATAAGGAAGGAGGTATAGATGGAATATAATGATTTAAAAACAGAATATAAGTTTCAAGTTAGTATAAAAAATGGTGAAGATATTTTAGTAGTAAGAGCAGACGAAATAAATCAATTAGTACTAGATTTAGAAGAAGCAAAAAGTCAAATATTTAATGAACATAAACTTTCAAGAACAGCAGAAAACCTTGTAAATAGAGTAAAGGCAGCAGCTCCAGTAAATCCAGCAAGAATTTGCCCAGAATGCGGAAGTCCACTAGTAAAAGGAACAACTAAGACTGGAAAATCTTTTGAAAAATGTTCTACCAATACTTGGGATAAAGATTTAAAACAAGCAGTCGGATGTCCTTATGTTAATTGGAACGCATGAACACCTATATAGAGTTTAAGGGTAAAAAGATTGAAGTAGATGATATTGGATTTATGCCAGAAGATGGAGTGGCTATAATAATAGATGGAAAAAAATATATGCCAGTTAAACATTATATACTTCATATAGTAGGAGGAAAAGCAGACGTAGAACAGGTACTTGAATTAAAAGATGACAACAATTTGCCAATGTAGTAACATGCACCTTATAGGAAAAGATGGAGGGTTAAGACACATACCTCCCTACCTCGCTCCTAAACTCATGGCTCAAGGTTTTAGAAGAGTAGATAATCCCAAGCGAACATATTATCCAGAATACGATTTAACAAATCCTCATTATAAGAAAGAAATCATAGACGAAGAAGAAACAGATATATTATTAGTTACAAAATTATGACAGGGATAAAATATGTTATGGCACAAGACCCGTCTGGATATGGAGCGGCAGCCCGCTCTTATGTCAATGCTTTATATCTAGCAGGAATAAATATAACTACTGAAATCATCAAACAAATGGGAGAAGCAACAGATTATGGTATATCTGGTGCAATCTCAAACGCCTTAAAGGATAGAAATATAGATTATGATATCAAGATAATTCATCTAACCCCAGACCTATATCCTCAATATATAGAAGATGACAAATATAACATAGGACATTTATTTTGGGAGACTGATAAGCTTCCGAGAGAGTGGGTAAAGCCTCTAAACATGGTATCTGAGATTTGGACAGCCTCGGAAAACATGGCAAAAATGATTTCTGATAGTGGGGTAGCTACCCCTATACGTTGTTTTCCGCAACCAATTGATTTGTCGCTTGAAAAACTTAGTCCTTTTATTACCCAATATCCTAAAGATTTCATATTTTACTCTATCTTCCAGTGGATAGCACGCAAAAACCCACGCACATTACTTAGAGCATATTGGAAAGAATTTAGCGGAAATGAGAATGTAACACTACTTTTAAAAACATATAGAGTAAACTATTCTGAAAAAGAATATGACCTAATTAAATACGATATAGATAGCTGGAAAAGAGAACTAAACCTAAAACATTACCCTAAAATATTCTTAGTAGAGAAATTACTAACGGAAAAAGAAGTACAAAGACTTCATTTAATGGGAGACTGCTTTATTCAACCTTCTAGTGGAGAAGGATGGTCAAGGCCAACTCACGAGGCTATGTTATATGGGAAACCAGTAATCTCAGGAGACAATGGAGGACTAACCGATTACTTAACTGATGATTTATATTATAAAGTAGAAAGTAAAGAAGTACCAGTAACCGTTCAATCTTTTATTCCTTGGTATCAGAGTGGAATGAATTGGAAAGAGTTAGATGAAAAATCATTGCGTGAAAAAATGCGTAAAGTCTATGAAAACTATCCCGAAGCTGTGAAAACTGCTCGTGAAGCCAAAAACTATATTGAACAAAAAACAACACTTGACATTATAGGCCAAATGATGGAAAATAGAATAGATGAGATATGCAGGGAGAATGTGAAAAATGCGGAAGAGAAGCTGATACAGTCACTATAGAAAATGCTGAATACTCTCATCATTTCTGTAGAGGATGTGTAAAAGAAGCTCTCGACCATATAGCAATGATGCCATTTAAAAACAAGGAGGTTCGCCAGTTAGAAAAACAATTAAGAAAATATCTTAAACATAAAGTAAATTAATATGCCCAAATCAAAAGCCTTAACAACTCAACAGAAAAACAAAGTAGAAACAATGCTAAAAGCATTGAACCCCACTGCTATTGCTACTCAAGATTTACTCCCTCCAGAATTAATGTCAATGTTAGAAGATAAAATGCCAGCATGGTTAAAGGATTATGTTGCTGATGGAACTTCTGTATTAAGATGGAATTGGGAATTTCTTATTATATTAGAACAAATTTTAAGAGCGGATTTTGCTTTTGATGAGAAAGAAATAATCAAAGTAGAAAAACGACTAAAAGAAATATTTCCACGCATTGAGAAATTCAAAGGTGAAACTCCACGCTTATTACAGCCCAAAGATTTCTCTCCCGCTCTTAGGATGGTAAGAAGAGATAAAAAACTATTCATAGAACAACAGGGTTGGCAAAAACAATTAGGAGAAGGAACAAAAAAAGAACTGAAAGCAGAGAAAAAATGAAAATCCTGTATCTAGGAGTCCATAGCATACTTGAGCATGATGAAATAGAGCTCTTTACAGAGTTAGGTCATGAAGTTTTCAGTTATCAAGGCTCCTACATGTATCCTAATTCAGACCCATATCTTAAAAGACCTCAGATAGATAATCTTTACTTCAATAAACACTTAGCTGATTTAGCCCTTCAAAATCCTAAGACCAATATCCCCCAAGAGATTATAGACTGGGCAGACATAATAATAATAATGCACGACCCCAATATAGTAGAACAAAATTGGGAAAGGATAAGACATAAAAAAGTTATATGGCGTTCAATAGGACAATCAACGCCTCACGTAGAAAACATGATAAGAAGAATGAGATACGAGGGATTAAAAATAGTGCGTTATTCTCCTATGGAAGAAAATATAACTGGATATCTGGGGGCAGATGCAATAATAAGATTCGGCAAAGACCCAGAAGAATGGAAAGATTGGAACGGAAAAGAAAAACGTGTAATTAACTTTACTCAAAGTTTAAAAGGAAGAAGACAGCATTGTCATTATGATGCGATAATGCAAGTAATAAATGGTTTCCCAGCTTTAATATATGGGTCAGGAAATGAAGACTTAGGAGGGTTAAATGGCGGAGAGTTGCCATATGATTTAATGAAAGGAACTCTACGAGATAATAGGGTTTTTATCTATGGAGGAACTTGGCCAGCACAATATACTCTAGCATTTATGGAGGCTCTGATGACAGGAATACCAGTAGTAGCATTGGGAACAAAATTAGTAGAAGAAGTAGTACCACCATCAGACAGGATACATTATTACGAAATACCTAATTTTATACGAAATGGAGAAAATGGGTTTATATCTGATGATATTGGTGAATTAAGGGGGTATATTCACCAATTAATAGAAGATGAGAAA
>JAMCVO010000625.1 GCA_023475715.1 Actinomycetota bacterium | reverse complement strand
GTATGCCAGTCGTGTGGGCGGCACTGGTTTTGATACAGGATCAAAAATTGCGGTTGATGCAGCCGGGAACGTTTGCGTGGTGGGGTAATTAATTGAAACAGTCGATTTTGATCCGGGTGCCGGCACAACCACGCTTACCTCAGTAGGCAACTATGATGTGTTTGTTGCAAAATTTGCCTCTGCAGGTACATTGATCTGGGCAAAATCATTTGGTGCAACAACCGAGGATTGTGGAAAAGGAATTGATCTGGATGCCACAGGAAATGTTTATACTACAGGATATTTTTATGGAGCTGCCGATTTTAATCCAGGTGCAGCAACTAACACACTTACTCCGGCAGGCAATTGCGATGCATTTATAAGTAAACTTGATGCAACAGGAAATTTTGTTTGGGCAAAAAAGATGGGAGGAACAGATTTTGATTTCGGAAATGCCTTGAACGTAGATGGCAGTGGTAATGTTGTTGCAGCGGGATATTTTCAGGGAACAGGTGATTTTGATCCCGGTTCTGTGGTTTATAATTTAACATCGGCAGGAAGTTATGATATGTTTATTTCTAAAAGTCAGAATACATCTGAGGTTTCAGATGTGAATGAAAACACAAAACAGCTGATTATATATCCTAATCCTGCATCAGAACAAATAGTAATAAAAGGTGAAAAGATTTCTTCAGTTTCAATATTTTCAATTACCGGACAGATTTTAAAAAGTCAGAAAATAAATAACGCCGACGAGGTTTCTGTTGTTGTAAATGAACTTGAAAACGGATATTATTTTATCAGAATTCAGGAAAAAGAAAATTTCAGTGTCTTACCTTTTGTTAAAAAATAATTTTCCGGCCAGCTAATAAGTTCATATCGTTATGGAACGCATGCCTGTCTTGTTTGTAGGTCACGGAAACCCTATGAATGCAATAGAAGACAATGAGTTTTCAAAAGAGTGGGCTAAAATCGGAAAAGAACTTCCTGCCCCAAAAGCAATATTATGTATTTCTGCGCACTGGCTTACCCGTGGGACTTGGGTCACGGCAATGAGCAATCCCGAAACAATTCACGATTTTGTTGGCTTCCCGGAAGAATTATTTAAAGTAAAATATAATGCCCCCGGAACTCCTGAGTTTGCTTCTCTTACTCAGGATCTGGTTTTTTCAACAGTGGTTCAGAGCGATTCTGCCTGGGGGCTCGATCATGGCACCTGGTCTGTTTTAGCAAGAATGTTCCCGGAAGCAGATATTCCCGTTTTTCAGTTAAGTATTGATATAGAGAAACCCGCCCGCTTTCATTATCAATTGGGCAGGGAATTAATGGAACTAAGAAAGCAGGGAGTATTAATTATCGGAAGTGGTAATATAGTACACAATCTTGGTCAGGTAATGTGGAAAGATACCGCACACGACTGGGCAATTGAGTTTGATCAGAAGATAAAAGAAAAGATAGTCTTACGTTCTGATATTGAAATTATTGATTACGATAAAATGGGAACCATAGCAAAACTTTCTGTTCCTTCGACAGATCATTTTTATCCTTTGTTATATATATTAGGAGCTTCAGAGAAAAATGAACCAGTAACATTTTATACTGAAAAATGTACTATGGGCTCACTTTCAATGAGAACGGTAAAAATAGGAAACTGAATTATTTTTCCGGGAACCGGAATCCGTTTAAAAACATGTTGGCGATATTGAAATTAGGATATTCCAGTTTGCCATAGATATATAATACAGAAAGATATTCTTCATTAATCCAACCTTTTATCTGCCATTTTTGTCCCTTTTCATCCTCCCAATAATCTATAACTCCTTTTGCCGACGGACAGCTTTCCAGGGAATGTCCCTTGCCATAACCCGCGGATTCTTTTATTTTAAAAGCCGTTTTTAAAAAATCCAGATAGTTTATTAAAAGATCTTCTTTTTCTGAATCCGTACCTTCCAGTTTTGAAAAGAATTTGACACAGATAAGACCAAAATAGTGATTATCAACCTGGACTTCGCTAGCATATACGATAGAGGAATCTTCAGAATAGGAAATGTCGAATTCAGGCACGGTGTTGGGGAAATAGGCCTTACAACCACTGTTAGAAATATCAGCTTTTTGAAATCGAGGAACCGACTGTCCTGAAGAAAATAATGTAATATTAATTAAGAGCGAAAAAGTAAAAAGAAACTTCATGTGATTACGAATTTTGTTTAATTGACAAGCCCTTCCAGATGAAATAAATAGGGATTCCGATCAGTACAATTATCAATCCGGGCCAGGTAAATTGAGGTTTATAAATAATCAGCAAAGAACAAAAACTGATTCCCATAACAATATAAATTATAGGAAGTACCGGATATCCGAAAGTTTTATAAGGTCGCTCTGCATCAGGTTGTTTTTTTCGGAGGATAAAAATTCCTGCAATAGTCAACACATAAAATATGACCACAACAAAAGATACCATATCTAGCAGATCACCGTATTTTCCGCTCAGGCAAAGGCCCGAGGCAACCAGACATTGTATCCATAATGCCCAGGCAGGTACTGCATTTTTGTTTAGCGTGCCGGCTTGTCTGAAAAACAATTTGTCTTTTGCCATGGTATAGTACACTCTTGCTCCGGCCAGAATAAGCCCGTTGTTACAACCGAAGGTGGAAACCATAATCATAAGGGCAATAATGATGGTGCCGCTGCCGCCAAAGATTGCTTCTGAAGCACTCAGTGCCACCCGGTTGTCTTTTGCAAAAGCAAGGTCGTTTAATGGCACGGTTGCCAGATAAACAACGTTCATTAATAAATAGATTATGGTAACGATTACTGTTCCTAAAAACAGACTCAGGCCGATATTGCGTTTCGGGTTTTTAATCTCACCAGCTATGAAAGTAACATTGTTCCAGGCATCACTGCTGAAGATACTTCCCACCATGGCACTCGCAATGGCGCCGATGGCAACAACGCCTGTCAATAAACTTAGACCGATACTGCCATCGGTGCTCTTTGTTAATTCTTTTATAATCCATGGATCTTTCCAGTTTGCGTTCCACACATCCCAGTTAAATGCAATAAAACCGGCAATGATAAGTCCGAACAACGACAGCAGTTTGGTAGAAGTAAAGATGGTCTGTATAATCTTGCCTGTTTTAATTCCCCGGGTATTAATAAATGTGAGGAAAATTATAAGGACGATGGCGACCAGCTGTGCATAATGTATTTTTAATCCTGAAACAGAAAAAGTATTGATATCTTCCCATGCGAGAGCGGGGAAAAAATATCCTGCAAATTTCGCAAACCCCACAGCCACTGCAGCAATGGTTCCAGTCTGAATAACAGAAAAGAAGCTCCAGCCATATAAAAATCCAGCGAGTGGATTATACGATTCTTTTAAGTAAACATATTGCCCCCCGGCTTTAGGAAACATGCCGCTTAACTCGCCATAACTCACTGCAGCAAAAATGGTAAGTACTCCTGTTAATACCCATGCAACAAGCAGCCAGCCGGGCGAACCCAGTGTTTTAAGCATATCGGCACTGACAATAAAAATTCCGGAACCAATCATGGAACCGACAACAATTGAGGTAGAATCGAGAAGATTTAAACTTTTCTTAAAGTCAGGTTCAGGGTTATTCTGCATGTGAAGCTTTTTGTTTTTCAGGGTTAAAAATACATTATGCACAGCTGGTCGCC
>JAMCVO010000556.1 GCA_023475715.1 Actinomycetota bacterium | reverse complement strand
TGTAAACCAGTCATCAAGCATATCGATTTTATCAAATTGATCCCCTGATCTGTAAACGTTTCCTTCCCAGTCATTTAAGAACTGGTAATGTGTGGAATGGTACCAGTCGGGTGTTTTTATAACTTTCTCTACTAACTTACCTGCAGGAGTTTCATATTCAGCACAAAGCAGAGGATAAGGTGAACCTGGGTCGTTTTCGTTCCAGTGCCTTACTTTTACACCAGGAGGAGGTACAGGTGTGGGAAGCCATATATCTATTACGGGATCGATTCCCATCTCTTTCATTATTTTTGAACGCTCAAACTGATTTCTCCATTTTTTATCTGCAGGAGTGCCCAAAATATTACTGTGGAATAATTGTCCCAGCGGAATATGATCGACTGGCTGGCGATTGATTGCTGTGAGCATGCGTTCTCTTGAAATCATAGTTGTTTTCATGGTTTTTCCCTTCAAACATCCTGATTATTTATTTGATTATTTTATGCTGAATTATTCAGCAGGAACTAATTATATATTATATATAATATATAGTCATAGTCAATAACATTTTCTTAATGCTTTTATAAATTTTGTAAGATTTTTTAATTTCTAAAAAATTAAAAGAATATAGAAGTTAATAATGTTTCCAGAATATGCCATTAACAGTACTGCATGAACTACCGGAGGCAGCATATCAGTAATGACGGGAAATCAAAAGCAACTTTAAACATTATGAGATTTGGTAAGGGGAAATATAAATGTTTAAACTATTAGTTTTTCGTTTCCAAAATTATTATTTCTCTAACTTTTAAGATTCCATTTTGGCTTGCATTCCCTGTTGACAATCCATGTGGGCATATTACCCTTAGAAATTTCAATTATAACATCTACAGGTGTTTTAAATACCTGATCAGGATAATCCTCAGTATATCCACCCAAATGAGGGGTAAAATTAATATTTTCAAATTCCAGCCATTCACTGCCGGGTTTTAACGGATGATCTTTTATCACATCCAGGGCTGCAGCTTTTATCCATTTGTTTCTAAGTGCTTTTTTTAGCGCATCTTCATTAACTATACCTGCTCTTGCTACGTTGACAAGAATTGCATCCCTTCTCATCATTTTTAGCTCATTCTCCCCGATTAAATCTTCAGTTTCTTTAAGTAGCGGGCACGAAATCATGACATATTGGGACTTTTCCAGAAGTTCCTTTAATTTTACTTTTATGCATCCTTTTGCTTTTACGGCATCTTCTTTTATAAAAGGATCAAAAACTCTAATTGTCATTTCAAATCCGGAAAGTTTTTTAACGATGGATCTTCCAATTCTACCAAACCCGATAACACCTAAGTCAGCTCCGGTTAAATGACCGATAGGAATGGCAGCTCTTGCATCCCAAATTCCGCTTCTTACCAAACGGTCCTGCCTGGCTGTTTGCCTCACTGCAGTAAAAAGCATTGCAATAAAATGATTGCTTGTTGGTTCTGTCGGATCATCAGGGGTATGAGCTATGATGATACCCCTCTTGCTGCACGCATCATTTTCAATATTATCTGTCCCGCTGCCACATTTTATTACACAACCAGCCTTTTCAAATATATCCATATTTTCTTCAGTAATCAGATCTTTCCTGCTTGAGGTTAAGAACAATACATCTGCATCTTTGGCAAATTCCTCCAGATCTTTCCGGTTATGACAATCACGAAAGATAAAATCGATATTTGCTTCTTTAAATTTTTTACCCACCCACTCCGGTATTGGATGGCCGTCATTAGCAATAAGAGCCACTTTGAATTTTTTCTTTTCCTCCTTCTTCATAAATTATTATCCTCCTGTCTTAAAAGTTATGTTAAATAAAAATAATACTATCTGTCTTTTCCTTTATTTCCCTACAGCCATTATGGACACCTCTCCGGCAAGCGGGACAGACTCCGCAATAGGATATTCAAACAATTATTCTCTTTACCAGATCCATTTTTTTAATTCCATCATCTTTATCTTTAACACAGACATATATGCACAATCCTCTTTTCGATAAACTGCCGGATGCCAGCCTTACTTCTCTCTCCAGTAATTCCAGATCGAAATTAACAGAAGTAAAATTTATAAGGAGTGATTTATTATTTTCCTGAATTTTTTTGAAGGTGGGTAAAAGTTCTTCGACAGAAGGCCCCATGGGTTCCCGGTTTATTTCTATGATATCCAGATTGGGGAGTTTCAAAAGTTCATCAACAATAAAAAGCGATATAGGGTGTACATGGAATAATGATGACTTAAAGCTACAGTCTATTCTTGCATGTTCTTTCAAAAAAAAATCTTTATATATTTGCGGAGAAATAAAAGCCAGAGCATCATCCTGATAATACTGACAAACATATGGAGTCCATACACCATAATTATTTACTACATAACCTTTAAACTTAGATTTTGATGCAATTTCATTTTCCATTTTTGCAACATTTATAAAAGTCTCAGTATAAGAACTGCTTAATTTTTTTATCTTTTCCGGATTGTCATATAATTCAAGGCAAAATCTTGATTGGCCTATTGCAGCAGACACCATATCTATCGGACCCCTGAGATGAGTTGAGCTTCCCATTGGATAACTGCCGCCAAGATAGTTTAGCAACGCAGTCTTCATTTCAAGAAGCTTTGACAACCACTTGTTATCAGAAGATAAATCAACTTCTTCGTCGAAATTATCCAACGAATCTATAAAAGGTTTGGCATAAAAAGAGTCCCTGCCTGCAAATATATGGCAGCCTATAATAGCCTCCATCCATGGAATAAAAAAATAAGGCACTGCAGGATAAAAAAGGTCGCCGCCAGTCTCTTCGCTTAATTCAATAATACCGCCAATATCCTTAAGGAAATCTTCAGTTATTATATCCTCGGGTTTTACCTCTCTGTCGTGAGGTATGCTTTTAATAGTCTCTTTATATTCTTTCATATATTCATTTCCAAGGATGAAAGCTCCATACAATGGACGGTCAACTTCCTTCCTCTCTACAAAAGCCTGGTTCCTGTTTGAAATTTCTTTGATATCTCTTTTTATTTTAAACATTTTCTTATTTCTTCGACCTCTCTCTGTGAGCTTTGTAAAAACATATAATCATTTTTCCACCATAAAAACTGCAGACCTTCGTTTATTTGTTTTTTGGCTTCCTCGATATCTCCACCTACATTGCCTATCTTAATATTATGTTTTCTGCATGAGTCAAATACTTTTTTAACCGAATTTTTTACAATCGGGTTTTCCAGATCCCCGGCTATACCCAAGGACATTGAAAGATCACATGGTCCTATTACAACAGTGTCAATTCCGGGAACTGAAAGAATATCATTGACATTATCGATGGCATCTTTGGTTTCAAACTGGACTACGATAAATAAATTTTCATTCTTCTGTGCTATAAATCCTCTTTGATCTAATTTATCTTTAATGTCATAACCATAATTGCAGTGAGGAGCGCCATTCGAATATCCCCTTACTCCTTCCGGATAATACTTTATCCATTCCATAACTTTTTCAACTTCTTCCTTCCTTCTTATCCTTGGAAGTATAAATCCTTCAGCGCCTGCGTCAAGAAGCCTTGAGAAAGTGGCGTAGCTGTATTCGCCTATTTTTACAAGCGGTACTATTCCTGAGAGCTTGGATATAACTATCATGTCGGCAACTGTT
>JAMCVO010000075.1 GCA_023475715.1 Actinomycetota bacterium | reverse complement strand
AGAAGACCTCTTGCTGACAAAATATATTATTAATTAAAAATAATTAAAAGGGAGAAACAGCAATATGTTTGTTGAAAACGGTAAAGAATATTATGACAGATCTGAAATGATTACAAAAATAGAAGAAATTGTGGAGAGTGCCAAATTACCGCGAACTGCAGTAGTTCCGGTTATTGCGGACAAACATACGGGGTATTTAAATGCCGGTTCATATAGCGGCGGTGTTGTAAGCACTGACCCGTTTCGCATAATATTCGGGGTTAAATCAATTGAAGCACGGGAGGTTTTTGCAGAGGTTGATGAATTTGTGACGGCAATTCCTAATCGTCTGCAGGTCGACGATACTTATGTTTTATCAATTGAAGCCCCTCATGGAATTTCCGAGGTTGATATTGCTGGACTCACCGAACTGCCATCACAGCAGGTAAAATCACCGGGTATTAAGGAATTTCCCATAAACCTGGAATGCCGAACCTGCAAGCTTATCCGCTGTGGAGGATTACTCAGGAACATTGTAATTGCAGATGTTATAGGCATAAGCATGGATGCAAGCATTCTGGATATGGACAGGAGCGAAGTGGTCAAACTTGTTCCGATTCATGAAGCCATCCAGAGGCATCCGGATACAGGCCGCTATGCGATGAGTACACTGACAGGAAAGACGATTGGGGATGACTGGGAACCCAAAAAAGAATATAAAAAACTGCCGGTCAAAGATGGCAAGGTATATGTGAGCCGTGAGGATTTCTACAAGGAGGATATGCAGAATGTATTTATAAATGCTGTTTTTCCAAGGCCTAACAATGTTGTTATCACACAGGATAATAATGGTAAACAATTTGCAGAAGTAATCACAGGCGGATTAATTATGCATTCCAATCCTGCTATTCAGGTGCCACTTGATAAAAACAGCCAGGCTTTAAAAAATATTCGCCAGACAAACCAGTTCACCATAGCTATACCTATTCAGAAATATCTGGATAAGCTGCTTTCCCTGCGTAAAAATCCGGGTTCTATTGAAGATATCGGATTGACTCCCATACATGGGGGCCAGATAAACACTCCTGCAGTTAAAGAATTTCCTGTTAACATGGAATGCAAAGTGTTTACCATTGAAGAGCTTCCCGGCAGTGACACAGTTTTGGTTGTTGCCGAGAAATGCGGCCTTATTACTGATGAAAATTTAGTTTGCGACAAAAATTACATGAGTCTGTACACGCAATACATTTACAGCGTTTTTGACCATGGAATGGTTGAAAAATTTTCCAATCATAATGTTGAAACTGTATCAGTGAAACCCCTGCCTACATGGGGCAGCAGATACTTTGGCGGATGGTGGGGCGGCCCGGAATTTTATCAGATAGGTTTTATATACTGGCTGCTTGAACTTATCCAGTCCAATTATATTTCAGAAAAAGAATATGCTCTGATAAAAACATGGATGACATGGTTCAAGAATGAGGGCTGGTATGCACCCGAACCCCTTCGCACTACAATACGTGAGCGCCTTACAAAAGCACTTAATATTATGACACATGCTCATCGTGATGAAGCGGAATGGAATAAGCTGCATAAATATCTGTCACAATTCATGGTCGGTGAAATTCGCTGCGACAGGTAATTATGTATTTTACAAAAAATAAACAGAAAAATTTTTTCCGGATAGTTTAAATGTGACAATATTATAAATAACGGCACATTAAAACAATTTCTACCTTGACTTATAAGTTTGCGTTGTATAGTATATTTAGTATGTTTTTGTAAAATAAAATAGACTTTCACTAAGTGAAAGAGGAGGTAAATTATCAAAGCCGCAGAAGTCATCATAAGAATTTTAGAAGATGAAGGTATAACCAATGCATTCGGTATACCGGGAGCAGGAATTAATCCTGTTTACAAATATCTTGGCATGTCAAAAAAAATCCGGCATTATCTTGTCAGGCATGAGGAAGCTGCAGTACATGCTGCAGACGGATATTTTCGTGCAAGCGGCAAAATGGCAGTTGCACTATGTACATCAGGGCCAGGAGCAACAAATTTTATTACAGGAATATATACGGCAAACATTGACTCCATTCCTCTAATAGCTATTACCGGCCAAAATGTAACATCATTGCTCGGAAAAGATGCATTCCAGTGTGTTGATATTGCCGGGATAGCAAAACCGGTGGCAAAAGCTGCCTGGTGTATAACCGACCCTTGTGATGTTCCAAAAATAATGCGAAAAGCATTTAAAACTGCCAAAGAGGGCAAACCCGGTGTTGTACTTATAGACCTTCCTTTAGATGTTCAGATGGCAGATATTGAATATGATCCTGCAAATGATAAATCCCTGCCTGTTTCTGTTGTTGGGCCGGACCCGGGCAAAATAAAAAAAGCTGTGGAATTAATTTCTCAGGCAAAATCTCCCATAATTATTCTGGGCGGAGGTGTTATCTTATCAGATGCAGTAAAGGAGTGTATAGAGTTTGCCGAATATATGCAGATACCTGTCATTACCACCTATATGGCAAAAGGTGCAATACCAGACAGTCATCCTTTAAATGCAGGGTGCATGGGAATCCAGGTGGGAGCCCCTCTTGGAAATAAAATGTTTCTCGATTCAGATCTGGTAATCGGCATAGGATGCCGTTTTTCCGACAGACACACAGGCAACATAGATGCATATAAAGGCAGCAGGAAATTTATACACATAGACATAGAACCAAAACAGATAGATAAAATTATCAAAGCTGATATAGGAATAGTTTCAGATGCAAAACTTGCCCTTATTGCTCTAAAGGAAGGAGCAATACTAAAAAAAGCTGGCGCAAATATATCTTCTGAAAGGGTCAAATCCATTCCCATGTTATGCAAATCGCTGAAAAGAAAGACTTATTATGAAGATATTCCCATCAAACCCCAGAGAGTTTTTTATGAACTGAATAAATTCTTCGGTGACAATACAATGTTTACCACAGGATGCGGGCTTAATCAAATATGGTCAGGACAATTTCAGGAAATTAACAAACCAAGGATGTATCTGCCCTCAGGAGGGGCGGGGACCCTGGGCTTTGACATACCGGCAGCAATTGGCGCAAAAATAGCAATGCCTGAAAATAATGTGGTAGCAGTTATGGGTGATTTTGGCTTTACATTTATGGTTGAGGAACTTGCAGTCGCTGCAAAATATAATATACCTGTCATTGTGGTAATTATAAATAACGCATACTTAAGCCTTATCAGGCAAAATCAGAAATATGCTTACCAGTATGAATATGCCGTAGAGATGAAGGAAAATCAGACCATTATAGATTATGTTAAAGTTGCAGAAGGTTTTGGTTGCAAAGGCGAAAGAGTTTTTAAGCCTGAAGAAATATCAGCAGCATTTGAGCGTGCGCTTAAATCGGGCAGGCCTTATGTCATAGATGTTATTGTGGAAAATGATACCGACTGTTCAATGGGTGCAAGTGTTGATTGTATTGTGGAATATGAGTAAACTATAATTCTTATTTTCTTTAAAATGCTTCTAAGTTAGCAATAAAGATGATAACCTTATAAGTCTTTTGAAATCTTGAAAATTTAGTATATTGGGATTAAACTGTTTAGTAATTTTAAAAGTTAAAAGATAATAAAACCATGAAAGAAAAATTATCAAAGAAAAATCAGTCTGTAGAGAAAGT